>DAONCJ010000077.1:0-10812 GCA_035401985.1 Burkholderiaceae bacterium
AGATCTGCGACGCCACGCTGGCCGCCGTCGACGTGATGGTGCTGCCGACCACGCCCACCCTGATCAGCCAGCAGGCCATGAGGGCCGATCCGATCGAACTCAACCGGCGTCTCGGGCTGTACACCAACTTCGTCAACCTGCTCGACTACGCGGCGCTGGCGGTGCCCGCCTGCCTGCGCAGTGACGGACTGCCCTTCGGCATCACCTTCGTCGGCGCGGCCGGAAGCGATCTGCGCCTGGCCGATATCGGACAGCGGTTCCATCACGACACGGGCCTGCCGGCCGGAGCCACCGGCCGCCCGCTGCCTGCGCCGCGCGACATCGGTCGCCCGGCCGGCACCACCGTGCATCTGGCCGTCGTCGGGGCACACCTCAGCGGCATGCCGCTGAACAGCCAGCTGACGGAACGCGGCGCCCGGCTGGTGAGGACAACGCTTACTGCATCCGACTACCGGCTCTTCGCACTGCAGGGCACGGTACCGCCCAAGCCGGGCCTGCTGCGGGTGGCGCCCGGCCAGGGGCATGCGATCGAGATCGAGATCTGGGAGATGCCGGTTGCGCACTACGGATCATTTGTCGCCCTGATTGGCGCACCCCTGGGCATCGGCAGCCTGCGGCTGTCCGATGGCTCGCTCGTCCAGGGCTTCGTGTGCGAATCGATCGACACCCTCGGCAGCCCCGAGATCTCGACCTTCGGCGGGTGGCGAGCCTATCTCGCCACCCGCCCGACCAACCGATCAACCATCGCCTGAGAGACCTTCATGACGCACCGCTTCGCATCGGCCTTGCTGGCCGCCGGCCTGCTCCTCGCTTCCGGCGCCCAGGCGCAGGACGCCCGCAAGGAAACCCTGGTCGTGGCCAACGAGTTCGGCCCGAACATGCTCGACATCCACGGCGTGGGGGCCAACCGGCCCTCGTACGGCGTGGCGTGGATCGTCTATGACCGGCTGATCACCCACGGCCGCAAGACCCTGCCCAATGGCGTGGTGATGTACGACTTCGCCAAGCTCGAGCCCGAACTGGCCGAGCGCTGGGAAGTCGCCAAGGATGGCAGCGGCGTCACCTTTCACCTGCGAAAGAACGCGAAGTTCCATGACGGTTCGCCGGTGACGGCAGCCGACGTCAAATGGAGCTACGAGCGCGCACTCGCCATGGGCGGATTCCCGCAGTTCCAGATGAAGGCGGGTTCACTGGAGAAGCCCGAGCAGTTCGAGGTGATCAACGAGCACACCTTCCGCGTGAAGTACCTGCGCCCGGACAAGATGACCCTGCCCGACATGGCGGTGCCGGTGGCCTCGATCTACAACGCCACGCTGGCGCGCAAGCACGCCACGCCTGAAGACCCGTGGGCGGCCACCTGGCTGAAGAACAACACAGCAGGCGGCGGCGCCTACAAGGTCGAGAGCTTCAAGCCCGGCCAGGAGATCGTGTTCACGCGCTTCGACGACTGGAAGAACGGTCCGCTGCCCAAGCTCAAGCGGATCATCCAGCGCGACGTGCCCTCGGCGGGCAATCGGCGCGCGCTGCTGGTGCGCGGCGACATCGACATGACCTACGACATGCCGCCCAAGGACTTCGGCGAAATGGCGGCCGACACCGCACGCCTGAAGGTCGCCTCGGTGCCGATCGAGAACGCGCTGTTCTACCTTGGCATGAACGTCACGAAGCCGCCGTTCAACCAGGTCAAGGTTCGCCAGGCGATGGCCTACGCGATGCCCTACGACAAGATGTGGGACACCGCGAT
Organism: Burkholderiaceae bacterium; assembly: GCA_035401985.1. Classification (GTDB taxonomy): domain Bacteria; phylum Pseudomonadota; class Gammaproteobacteria; order Burkholderiales; family Burkholderiaceae_E; genus Quisquiliibacterium. Next base: position 1,745 of record DAONCJ010000077.1, read on the forward strand.
GTACGGCCGCGGCGTGAAGCTGTACGGGGCGAGCAACGAGCCCAAGACCACTGCCTGGCCGCAGGCACACGGCTACAAGACCGACATCGCGAAGGCCAAGCAGCTGCTGGCTGAAGCGGGCTTCCCCAACGGCTTCGAGACCACCCTGTCGTTCGACCTGGGCGGCGCCACCTTCAGCGAGCCGATGGCCATCCTGATCCAGGAGTCACTGGGCCAGATCGGCATCAAGGCCCAGATCAACAAGGTGCCCGGCGCGAACTGGCGGGCGGCGCTGCTGAAGAAGGACATGCCGCTGATGATCAACCGCTTCGGTGGCTGGCTGAACTATCCCGAGTACTTCTTCTTCTGGTGCTACCACGGCCAGAACGCGGTGTTCAACACGATGAGCTATCAGGACGCCGAGATGGACAAGTTCATCACCAATGCGCGCTTCGCCGAGAGCAAGGCCATCTACGAAGACCAGGTGCGCAGCATGATCCGCAAGGCCCACGCGGACGTGCCGCGCGTGCCGCTTTTCCAGCCCACGCAGGACGTCGCCATGCAGAAGAACATCAGCGGCTTCACCTACTGGTTCCATCTGCAGCCGGATTACCGGCAGATCGTGAAGAACTGACGATGCGCCGCCTCCCGGCCCAACAGCGACGACGGAGTCCCCCATGTTCCGCCTGATTGCGCGACGCCTGCTGACGTCGGTGCCCACGCTGGCCGGCATCGTGCTGGTGACCTTCGCACTGACGCGGCTGCTTCCGGGAGACCCGGCCGCCTATTTCGCCGGCAATGCCGCCAGCGTCGAGGCGGTCGAGCAGATCCGCGCGAAGCTGGGGCTGAACCAGCCGCTCACCACGCAGTTTCTTCGCTATGTGCGCGAACTGGCCAGCGGCGACTGGGGTCAGTCGCTGTCCACCGGGCAACCGGTGCTGACCGAGATCGCCACCCGCCTGCCGGCCTCGCTCGAGCTGACGCTGGTGGCGCTGCTCGCGTCGCTGGCGGTGTCGATCCCGCTGGGGGTGCTGGCAGCGACCCGCCCTGGATCGTGGATCGATCAGCTGTGCCGGCTGGTGACCACGGCTGGCGTTTCGCTGCCGGTGTTCTTCACCGGTCTGCTGCTTTCCTTCGTGTTCTATTTCGTGCTCGGCTGGGCGCCTTCGCCGCTGGGACGCATCGACCCGTACGTCAGTGCGCCGGCCACCGTGACCGGCTTCTATCTGATCGACAGCGCACTGGCCGGTGACGGCGCGGCATTCGTGTCGAGCGCGCGTCAGCTGATACTGCCGGCATTGACGCTCGCCCTGTTCGTGATGGCGCCGGTGGCCCGCATGACGCGCGCCTCGATGCTCGGCGTGCTGTCGGCCGACTTCGTGCGCACCGCGCGTGCCATGGGACTGTCGCGCGTGCGGGTGCTGTACGGCTATGCCTTCCAGAATGCGCTGCTGCCGGTGCTCACCACGATCGGCATGGTGTTCTCGTTCATGCTCGGCGCCAACGTGCTGGTCGAAAAGGTGTTCGCCTGGCCTGGCATCGGATCGTTTGCGGTCGAGTCCCTGGTGGCGAGCGACTACGCACCGGTGCAGGGCTTCGTGCTGACCATGGCGATCCTGTATGTGGCGCTCAACCTCGTCATCGACCTGCTGTATCTGGCCGTCGATCCGCGCGTCACGGTGGAAGGCTGAGATGGCCTCGACCGGACTGAGTCTGCACGCCCGTCATGTGATCGGCGAGAACCCCCTGACCGCCTTCGCCTTCGCGCTGTTCGCGATGTTCATCGTGCTGGCCGTGGCGGGACCCTGGCTGGCCCCCTATGATCCGCTGGCCACCAACGCCGGTGCCGCGATGCATCCGCCCTCGATGCGGCACTGGTTCGGCACCGATTCGCTGGGCCGCGATGTGCTGTCGCGTGTGATGGCTGCGGCCCGTGTCGACTTCGGCATCGCGCTGTCCGCCGTGCTGCTGTCCTCTGTCCTGGGCATCGGCCTGGGCATGCTGGCCGGCTACTACGGCGGCTGGTTCGACCGGGCCATCGGACGGGTGGTCGACACCATCATGGCCTTTCCGCTGTTCGTGCTGGCGATGGGCATCGTCGCAGCGCTGGGCAACACGGTGGCCAACATCGTGCTGGCCACCGCGATCATCAACCTGCCCTTCTACCTGCGCGTGGCACGCGCCGAGACGAACATCCGGCGTGACGCCGGCTTCATCGAGGCCGCCCGGGTCACCGGCAACGGCACCGCCCGGGTGCTGGTCTTCCACATGCTGCCCAACATCCTGCCGCCGGCCATGGTCCAGATCTCGCTGAACATGGGACTGGCGATCCTGAACTGCGCCGGCCTGTCGTTCATCGGTCTGGGCGTGCGCCCGCCGCAGCCCGAGTGGGGAATCATGGTCGCCGAGGGAGCGCAGTACATCGTGTCGGGCGAGTGGTGGGTGGCGCTGTTTCCGGGCGCGGTGCTGATGCTGGCGGTGTTCTGCTTCAACCTGCTGGGCGACGGGCTGCGCGACATCATCGACCCAAGGCGGCGCACATGAGCGGGCTGCTCGACATATCCGGACTGTCGCTGGAATTCCGCACCCGCGGGGGCACCGTGTCGGCGCTGCAGAACGTCTCGCTGTCGATCGGCAAGGGCGAGACGGTCGGCCTGGTCGGCGAGAGCGGATCGGGCAAGTCGGTGCTGTCGTACGCGATCATGGGCATCCAGGATCCGGCCGCCCGCATCACGGCGGGACGCGTGAACTTCTCCGGCATGGATCTGCTGGCCATGCCACAGCGCCAGCTGGCCGATATCCGGGGACGCGAGATCGCCATGATCTTCCAGAACCCGCGTGTGGCCCTGAACCCGATCCGGCGGGTCGGCGACCAGATCGGCGACGTACTGGCCCGGCATACGACAACGCTGGCGCGCGATCGCGAAGCGCGCACCGTGGCGATCCTGCAGTCGGTGCGCATCCCCGATCCGCAGCGGCGCGCGCGTGCCTACCCGTTCGAGATGTCGGGCGGCCAATGCCAGCGCGTGATGATCGCGATGGCGCTTGCGGCCAGTCCGTCGCTGCTGATCGCCGATGAACCGACCACCGGTCTGGATGTCACGACCCAGGCGGCCATCATGGGCCTGTTGCGCGAAGCAGCGGGCGACCGGCAGATGTCCACGCTGCTGATCACGCACGATCTGTCGCTGGCCAGCGAACGCTGCGACCGCATTGCGGTGATGCACGCCGGGCACATCGTCGAGACCGCGCCGACCCGGGAACTGTTCGCTCATCCGCGCCACCCCTACACCGCAGCGCTGATCCGATCGGTGCCCGCCAGTGCAGCGACGCTGGCCGACCTCGATGCGATTCCCGGCAGCCTGCCCGATCTGCGGGCGCCCGACCTTCCCGCCTGCCGCTTCGCCGAGCGCTGCAGTCGCGCCCAGGCGCGATGCCGGGAGCAGCCGCTGCCCCAGGTGCACAAACAAGGGGCGACGGTGGCCTGCCACTTCCCGTTATGAAACCGGTCCTCCCCACATGACGCATCTCCTCGATGTCAACCGCCTGGTCAAGCGCTTTCCGATGCGCCGGCGCGCGTTCGGGCGCGGCGCTCCGTCGTTCCTGCATGCGGTCGATGAGGTGAGCCTGACGATCGGCGCCGGCGAGTGCGTAGGGCTGGTCGGCGAGTCCGGCTGCGGCAAGTCGACCCTCGTGCGCGTGCTCGCCCGGCTGCTCGATGCCACCGAGGGCACCATCGCCTTCGATGGCGAAGACCTGGCCGCCGTGCCGGCCGCGCGTTTCGCCCGCCATGCCCGAAGGCGCGAACTTCAGGTGGTCTTCCAGGATCCGACGGAGTCGCTGAACCCGCGCTACAGCGCGGCGGACTGCATCGCCGAACCGCTGCGCCTGCTGGCCGGGCTCAACGATGTCGCGGCGATTGCCGCCCGCGTCGAAGAGGCCGCTCGCGAGGTGGGGCTGCCGGTTGCGCTGCTGAACCGGTTCCCGCATCAGCTGTCGGGAGGCCAGAAGGCTCGGGTCAACATCGCGCGCGCCGTTGCGGTGCGACCGCGGCTGATCATTCTCGACGAGCCGACCGCGGCGCTGGATGTGTCGGTGCAGGCGATCGTCCTCGACCTGCTGGCGGACCTGCGCCGGCGCCACGGTCTGTCCTACCTGTTCGTCTCGCACGACCTGAACGTGGTGCGGCTGATGTGCGATCGCGTGATGGTGATGTACATGGGCCGCATCGTCGAGAGCGGACCGGCGGGGGAGGTGTTCGCGCGGCCGGCGCACCCGTACACTCGGCTGCTGGTGGACGCGCTGCCCCGACTGGGCGTTCCCGCCTCGAACGCGCCACTGCCCGCCGGCGAACCCGGCAGCCCGATCGACCCCGATCCGCATCAATGCCGATTCGCCTCCCGTTGCCCGCAAGCCCGCCCGCGATGTTCGGAAATGTCGCCCAGCCTCGCCTCGGTCGGCGCGGCTCGCGAGGTGGCCTGCCACTTTCCGCTGATCGACCGACCTGCCCCGGAGCACATCAAATGAAGCCCGACCCGAGTGCCTATGTCGACGCCGCGCTGGCCCTGCACGGCTTTGAGCTCACGCCCGCGGCGCGAGCCGCCGTGCTGCAGAACTTCGAACGCAGCGCGGCGCTGGCCGCCGCCTTCCTCGACTGGCCGCTCGGCCCCGAGGACGAGATGGCGCCGGTGTTCACACCGGTGACGAGCGCATGAGCGCCACCGGCCTTCCGATGGCCCCGCCTTCGGGCGCTGTCGCACTCGCAAAGCGCATCCGCGAGCGCGAAGTGACGGCGCGCGCCACGATCGAGCACACGCTGGCCGACATACAGGGTCGCAACCCGCGCTCCAATGCGTTCACGCTGGTCACCGGCGAGCGGGCGCTGGCCCAGGCCGATCAGATCGACGGCGCGATCGCCCGCGGTGAGGCGCTGGCGCCGCTGGCGGGCGTGCCCTTCGCGGTCAAGAACCTGTTCGACATCGCAGGCGAAGTGACGGTTGCGGGCTCGCGCGTCAACCGCAGCCTGCCCCCGGCCGCGGCGGACGCTGTGCTGGTCGAGCGCCTGACGCAGGCCGGCGCCGTGCTGGTCGGCGCGCTGAACATGGACGAGTACGCCTACGGCTTCTCGACCGAGAACAGCCACGACGGGCCGGCGCGCAATCCGCACGATCGGCGCTGCATCGCCGGCGGCTCGTCGGGCGGCTCGGCCGCTGCCGTTGCCGATGAACTGGTGCCGCTCACCCTGGGCACCGACACCAACGGCTCGATCCGTGTGCCGTCCTCCTTGTGCGGCGTGTTCGGACTGAAGCCGACCTATGGCCGGCTGTCGCGGCGCGGCTCGTTCCCGTTTGTGACCAGCCTCGACCACGTGGGTCCGATCGCCCGCACCCTCGAAGACCTGGCTCTGTGCTACGACCTGCTGCAGGGTCCCGATCCGCTCGATCCGGCCTGCGCATCGCGGCCCGCGGAAGCGGTCAGCGATGCGCTGGCCCTGGGCATCGGCGGCCTGCGCATCGCCCGTCTGGACGGCTACTTCGAGGCATTCAGCGGACCCGTGGCGCGCGAGGCGGTGTCCCTTGCCTGCCAGGCTCTGAATGTCAGCCGACGCGTCGAATGGCCGATGGCCGCGCCCGGGCGCGCCGCGGCCTTCATCATCACTGGCGCTGAAGGCGGAGCGCTCCACCTGGCGAATCTGCGCGAGCGCTACGACGAGTTCGAGCCGCTGTCGCGCGACCGCTTCATCGCCGGATGCCTGACACCGGCCGCCTGGTACCAGCGCGCGCAAAGGGTGCGAGCCGTCTACGCACGCGAGGTCGCCGCCACGTTTCGCGATACCGACATCTTCCTGACGGCTGCCACGCCCACGACCACCCATCCGATCGGCACCGAAACCATCGACATCAACGGACAGGCCATGCCGGCGCGTCCCAGCATGGGCGTGCTGACGCAGCCGGTCTCGTGCATCGGTCTGCCGGTGCTGGCAGCGCCCGTGCCGATCGCCGGTCAGTTGCCGATCGCGATCCAGATCATCGCCGCGCCCTGGCGCGAGCGCGACGCGTTCCGGGTCGCTGCCGCTCTGATCCGGGCCGGCGTGTGCCTTGCGCCGTCGCGGCCCGCCGACTGACAATCAGCTTCAACCCTGAACGGATCCCTGTCATGCAGATCAATCTTCCCGACGTGGTGGCGGAAGTCACCGGCGCCTTTGCCCGCTACGAGCAGGCGCTGATCCACAACGATGTGGCGGTACTCGATGAACTGTTCTGGAACAGTCCGCACACGCTGCGCTATGGCATTGCAGAGAACCTGTATGGGTTCGACGCCATCCAGGCGTTTCGCGCCGGCCGGCCGGCCGTCGGTCTGGCCCGCGAGGTGCCGCGCACGGTCATCACCACCTACGGCCGCGACTTCGCCACCGCCAACATCGAATTCCACCGGCCGAGCGCGGGACGCGGCGGCCGCCAGAGCCAGACCTGGGTGCGCATGCCCGAGGGCTGGCGCGTGGTCGCCGCCCATGTCAGCCTTATCGCGGCTTGAATTCTGCCGGTTGAATCCGATCCACCGCATGCGCGCATGAGCCGCTGAGAAATGTCCACCATGGGAGCCCACGACGCTGCCACGCCACTGCATGCATCGCTTGCGGACACCGTCTACGACAAGGTGAAGGACGACATCGCCGAGTTCCGCCTGGTGCCCGGCGACCGCTTCACCGAGACCGAGGTGGCCACGCGTCTCGGCGTGTCGCGCACGCCGGTGCGACAGGCGCTGTTCCGGCTGCAGCGCGAAGGCTTCGTCCAGGTGCACTTCCGCTCGGGCTGGCAGGTCTGCCCGTTCGACTTCGAAATGTTCGAGCACCTGTACGACCTGCGCATCGTGCTCGAGACCACGGCCGTCCATCGCCTGTGCGAGGCGGCGCTCGATCGTGTCGACCGCGGGCGGCTGGATGCGCTGCAGACCTTCTGGCTGGTGCCCAAGCCAGAGCGCAAGCTCGATGGCCGGCTGGTGTCCAAGCGCGATGAGGAATTTCACGCCACCCTGGTGGCGGCTGCCGGCAACCCCGAGCTGGCCCGGGTGCACCGCGACGTCACCGACCGGATCCGCATCGTTCGGCGACTCGACTTCACCCAGGTGGACCGGATTCATTCCACCTACGACGAACATGCCCAGATCCTGCGCGCGGTGATCCGTCGACGTGCGGAACAGGCGGTGCTGCTTCTGCGGACCCACATCGAGGCCAGCAAGTCCGAAGTCCGCAAGCTCACGCTGCACAATCTGTACCTCGCGCAAAAGCCCTCGCGCGCCTAGTCGTCGAAAGCATTCCTGATGAAGCCGGGTCGATGAATCGGCACTGACGCTTGCCGGAGGGCTGTCCGCCGTGCGAGTCTCAGCCCCCATGCCGAAAACCGCCGTTCCGCCCCGCGCACTGATCCTGCTGGCCATCCTGACGCTCGTCTGGGGCACCAACTGGCCGCTGTTCACGCTGGCCGTGCGCGAAGTCTCTGTCTGGACCTTCCGCGCCGTGTCGGTCAGCAGTGCCGGTCTGATCCTGCTGGCCGTGGCACGCGCCCGTGGCCAGTCGCTGACGATCCCTCGCAAGCACTGGATGACTGTCGTCCTGGCCACGGTCGTCTACCTCGTCGTGTGGAATCTCGCCAGCACCTATTCGGCTCTGCTGCTGCCCACCGGCCAGTCGGCGGTGCTGGGCTATACGATGCCGCTCTGGGCAGCGCTGATCTCATGGGCCGTGCTCGGCGAACGGCTCAATGGCCGGCTGCTCGCGGCGCTCGCGCTGGGCGGCCTGTCGGTCACCCTGCTGATGGTGCCCAGTTTCGCCGCCTACAGCGGCGCGCCCGCCGGCATGGCGCTGGGTCTGCTCGCGGGCCTGGGCTGGGCTGTCGGGACACTGATCCTCAAGCGCAGCACGGTGGACGTGCCCGCCACCGTGCTGACCGGCTGGCAGCTGCTGCTCACGTCGGTGCCGATCGCCATCGGCGCCCTGGCGATGGGCGACCATCAGTGGTTCATGCCGAGCTGGCAGACGATCGCCGTCATCACCTACATCACGCTGGTGCCGATGTGCGTGGGCAATGTCTGCTGGTTCGAGATCGTGCGCCTGCTGCCGGCCAACGTCGCCGGCCTGTCGTCGATCATGGTGCCGATGGTCGCAATGGTGGCAGGCGCCGTTGTGCATCAGGAGCCGCTGGGCGCCATGCAGCTGGCCGCGATGGCCTGCTGCGCCGGGGCGCTGTCGTTGACGATTCTGAAGCCCCGGGGCCCGGCCGCCGTGCCCAAGGTCTGACGCCGGCCCGACAGCCCGTGATTCAGCCCTGCTGCCAGCGCGCGCGGTAGACACCGGCCAGCGCCGACAGCACCTCGGGGCTGTGACCAAGCACCGGCCAGCGGTCGATGCGCAGATGCGGATGACGCGCCTGGGCGGCCGCGATCAGTTCGGGCACCTCGCGCTTCAGATGCCCGCCCTCGGCCCAGAACAGCGGCGCGATCGACACCCGCTGCGAGCCCGCGGCGGCGGCCGAGTCGATCGCCTCACCCAGCGTGGGGGACATGAACTCGAGAAAGGCGACAGCGACCCGCGCCTCGGGCATCGACTGGCTCATCGTCGACGCCATGGCATCGACCGGCACCCGCCACTGCGGGTCGCGCGCGCCATGGGCGAACAGCAGCAGGGTGTCGGCAGGCGCGGCCATCAGATCAGCCGCTCCTCGGGGGAGCGGATCTTGCCCAGCGGCCGGCAGCGCCCGGTGTCGACCATCAGCGGAATGTCGGTCGGGCCGCCACCCCACATCGGGTCTTCGATGCTGTCGAACACTTCGCGCAGCTTCTGGCCCCAACTGCCGTGCAGCATCCTGAAATACGGATTGTCGTTGTCGATGCAGACCACCTTGTCGGTGGAGAAGCGGTCAGCCTCGTAGACGACCAGATCCAGAGGCAGCCCCACCGACAGGTTCGACTTGAGCGTGGAGTCCATCGAGACCAGCGCGCACTTGGCGGCCTCGTCCAGCGGCGTGTCGGGCGTGATCACCCGGTCGAGCACCGGCTTGCCGTACTTGGACTCGCCGATCTGGAAGTAGGGC
>DAONCJ010000078.1:0-10811 GCA_035401985.1 Burkholderiaceae bacterium
AACCGGATGTAGTCGGTGCGCAGCACCTCGAGCATTTCGGCCCGGACGAGCCGGATGATCAGTGTCATCTGGAACAGACACAGCGTGACGGCGGGAAGCACCAGATGCCGCAGCCCGTCTGCGCTGGTCAGCCCGGTGGTCCACCAGCCGACGCTGACCGTGGCGCCGCGGCCATACGAGGGCAGCCAGCCCAGCAGCACCGCAAAGACCAGGATCAGCAGGATGCCGATCAGAAAGGTGGGCAGCGAGACACCAACAAGGGAGAGCGCCAGAATGAGATTTGCCGACACGCTGCCGCGCCGAAGCGCCGTGTAGACGCCCATCGGAATCCCGACACTCAAGGCAAGCGCGCAGGCCGCGAACGACAGCTCGAGCGTGGCGGGTAGCCGTTCCAGCAGCAGGGTAGAGACTTTGCGGCCCTGTCGGTACGACAGACCGAACTCACCCTGGACAGCGTTGCCGACGAAATTCGCGAACTGGACGTAGAAGGGCTGGTCCAGCCCCAGGTGGCGGCGCAGCTCGAGGCGCTGCTCTGCTGTGGCATCCTGCCCGACCATCGCCAGCACCGGGTCGCCGACAAACTGGAACAGCGAAAAGGAGATGAAGCACACCACCAGCATGACCAGCACGGCCTGGAGCAGTCGGCGGATCGCGAACGCGAGCATCAGCAGTGAGTTCTCAGGGGTGGCCCGGTCGCGACGATGCGTTCGATCAGGTGCATGGCATTCGAGTGGCGCAGGGAGTGGCACAAGCTTAGCACCGGGTGTCCGAGCCTTTGTTGCCTGGGCATGCATTCGGTACCCTTGATGATTGCAAGACCCGAACGGCGACAGAACATGGACCTGATTTTCGATCCCTGCTTCGCGGCGGACCTCTGAAGTGCGCAGGCTGCTGCTCGTCGCTTTGCTGATGGCCTGTGCTGGCTGCGCGCTGACGGCTGACGTGCCGTACTACTGGCAGTCTGCCCGCGGGCAGATGGCGCTGTTGAGCCTTGCCCGTCCCGTGGACGAATGGCTCGCCGACCCGCGGACGGATCCACGGCTCCGAGGGCGTCTGCAGCTGGCCCATCAGGTTCGCCGGTTCGCCTCCCGCGAGCTGGCGCTCCCCGACAACCGCAGTTACACGCGCTACGCGGAGCTCGGTCGACCGTTCGTGGTCTGGAACGTGTTCGCTGCGCCTGCCCTGTCGCTCCAGCTCAAGCAGTGGTGCTTTCCGGTGGCTGGTTGCGTGACCTATCGCGGCTACTTCGACCGCGATGCCGCCGAGGCACATGCAGCCCAGTTGCGCGCGGCGGGATGGGAAACCTACGTCGCCGGTGTGCCGGCGTACTCGACGCTGGGCTGGTTTGACGATCCCCTGTTGAGCACGTTCATCCACTATCCGGAGGCGGAGCTCGCGCGGCTGATCTTTCACGAGCTCTCGCATCAGGTTGTGTATCTGAAGGGGGACTCCGCGTTCAACGAGTCATTCGCCACGGCTGTCGAGGAAGTCGGAGTCGAACGATGGCTGACAGCCCACGGCGACGCCGCCATGCGATCGCGCTATGCAGAGTTCTCGCAGCGTCGACGCCAGTTCGTCCTGCTGCTTCAGCGCAACAGGGCCCGCCTCGAAGCGGTCTATCAGCAGGCCGCGCCCGAGGAGGCCCGCCTCGCGGCGAAGCAGGCGGTGTTTGCCGAATTGCGGCGGGAGTATGAGCAGCTCAAGCAGGAATGGGGCGGATTTGCCGGTTATGACCGGTGGTTCGCGCAACCGCTGAGCAACGCGCACCTGGCCTCCGTCGCGACCTACAACGTCTGGGTTCCGGGATTCCGGCGACTGCTGACTCTCAACGGCGGAAGTCTGCCGCGGTTTTTCGATGCGGTACGCCAACTGTCGGAGCAGCCGGTCGAGCAGCGTGAGCGGGCGCTTTCCCAGGCGGGCGGCTGACGGCCGGGGGTGACCCCGGGGCGACGGACTGCGCGCGCCGCGGCCGAGCTGGCGCCCGGGAGAGCGCTCGTTTGGCGCTAAGATCGATCGATCGACTTCTTGTTCGGAGACTCTGATGGTGCATCCCTGGCCGGCATCGACCGACACCTGGCTTCAGCAGGGGGACCGCGACGAGTCCGACAGCGCCATCGCACCGCCGCTGCATCTGTCGGCGACGTTTCGTGCGGCCGACGCGGGCGACTTTGCGTCGATGGCGAGTCAGCCCCGGCACACGCGGTATTACACGCGATACGGCAATCCGACTTTGGACCGTGCCGCCGGCCTGATCGCGGGTCTTGAGGGGGCTGGCGCGGGACTGATGACCGCCAGCGGAATGGGCGCCATCAGCGCGACCGTCATGGCTTTGGTCAAGGCCGGGGACCACGTGATCGCCCAGACGAATCACTACATGGGCACCTCTCGCCTGCTGGGGGATCTGCTGGCGCGCTTTGGCGTCTCGGTCACCTTTGTCGACCAGACGCGCATCGAGGCGTTCGAGGCCGCCATTCGCCCGCAGACCCGGCTGATCGTGGTGGAGACACCCGTCAACCCCACCCTGGCGCTGACCGATCTGGCTGCGGTGGCCGAGCTGGCGCACCGCCATGGCGTGCTCACGCTGGCGGACAATACCTTTGCCAGCCCGCTGAACCAGCAGCCGCTGGCCCTGGGCATCGATCTGGTCGTGCACAGCGCGACCAAGTACCTCGGCGGACACCACGATCTGACGGCGGGTGCAGTGCTGGGCTCGCCTGAACTGATCGACCGGGTGTGGGAGTGCGCGATCGTGCTCGGCGCCGTGCTTTCGCCGCATGACGCCTGGCTGCTGCTGAGGGGCATGCGCACGCTGTCCGTCCGGGTCGCACGGATCAACTCCAGCGCAATGGCGGTTGCCACGGCGCTGCTCGGCATGTCCGGGGCTCAGGCCGTGCATTATCCCGGCCTGAGCAGCCATCCCCAGCATGCGCTCGCCTGCCGGCAGATGCGCGGATTTGGTGGCGTGATGGCAGTGCAGGTGAAGGGCGGCTATCGCGAGACCGAACAGGTGATGAAGCGCTTGCAGCTGTTCGCTCAGGCGGTCAGTCTGGGTGGCGTCGAGTCGCTCGCGGTGCATGCCGCCGCGATGTGGGCAGGCACGCTGGACGATGCGGCGCTGGTCGCCGCCGGGATCGAGCCGAACCTGATCCGCTTGTCCATCGGCCTCGAGCACCCCGGAGATCTGGTGGACGATCTGTCGCAGGCCTTGAGCGGGGCTGGCTGAACCAGGCCGTTGCCGCGACGGCGGCCCTTCGAAATCATGGACAGGCACCGCCCGGCGTCGCACCGTTTCAGAAGGTGTGACGCACGCCCACCGCCAAGACCCGGGGATCCGCGCCCTTCGCCAGGTTGCCAGCCGAAGTGTCGGCCGAGTGAATGCTGAAATTGCCGGCTGCGTTGTTGCGATGCAAGGCCAGGCTGAAATGGATGTTCGTGTGCCGCGACAGGGGATGGATATAGGCCACGGCAACGGTGCTGCCGCGGCCCGCGGTGCGCGCCTGGGTCAGCCTGATGTACTGCGCGAGGAACTGACCGGTTCCGAGGGCCCTGGTGCCCCCGACGTTCAGCAGGGTGGTCGCGTCGCCGCCCGGATGGTTCGTCTCGGACCGTGAGTAGCCGCCTTTGAACTCCAGAGCGCCTGCAGCCAGTCCTCCTCCGATCGAGGTCACCGTCTGGCGGCGACCATTCGCTTCGCGATTGACCTGATGGGCACCGGTCAGCATCAGCGGTCCGAAGTGGTGCAAGGCGGACACATCGACGCCTGAACGGGTAGCCCCCTGCTGGGCGCTGCCCGGGATTTCGCCAGCCGAGTACGCCACGTTCAGCTCCAGTCCGCCGATGCTGGAGCTGCGGAACGTGATCATCCGGCTGTAGCGCGCGGCAAAGAAGTCCGAATAGCTGAGGGTGTTGCCCCACAGGCCAAAGCCCAGCGCGTCCGACGCCAGCAGCGACCAGAATGTCGGCGTGTAGTCGCGGCCCAGCTGCACCTGGCCCCAGGTGCCTGCGAGCCCCGCAAAAGAGCGCCGCTGGAGCGCAAGGCCGGCACCGTTGCCGTCATCGGCTGTCATTTGCGCTTCGAAATCGAACAGTGCGCTGAGGTCACCGCCCAGCGCTTCGGTTCCGCGGATGCCCCAGCGGCTGGCCGACAGCGTGCCGGAATCCAACCGCAGGGCGGGGCGCTCGCGGGGATTGCCGCTGCTCATCCAAGTGGCCGCGACGTCGACCATTCCATGCATCGAGACGCTCGGTTGTGCGCCCGACAGCGGCGGCATGCCGGCTGCGATGACTCCTGCGACGAGACAATGTTTCATCGGTCAGGTTTTACTGCGGTGGTGGCTGTCGACGACTTGCCACTGGCGGGTGCGGATCTGCAGCGGTGTGCCATAGGCGAAAAAAAAAGCGCCGGATTGCTCCGGCGCTTCGATTCATCCCGTCAGCTGGCAATTGCCAGCAGGCGATCAGAACAGGTGACGAACACCCACACCAAACGCTTTGGCGTCGTCGCCAGCCACTGCCGGGGTGACGGTCTCGTCGCCCGTGCGGACCAGGAAGCGGCCAGCGGAGTTGTTGCGGGTCATGCCGAAGGTCGCGTACAGATTGGTACGACGCGACAGCGGGTGCGTGTAAGCGACGCCCAGGGAAGTGCCCTTGGCAGCGGTACCGGCGAGGTCGACCTTCTGCTGGATGACCTGAGCCAGGAGCTCGCCCGTGCCAACCTTGACGCCGGCGCCAACGCTGATGCCGGTGTGCTTGTTGTTCGTGCCAGCGGGATCAGCCACCAGGTAGTTAGCCGTCACACGGAACGCGCCGAAGTTGTAACCGGCACCAACACCATACTGGTTGTTGTTGGAGGTCGACGTGCCGTTGAGGCTGACGAGCTGCTGGTAATAAGCTTGCGCGGTCAGGGGACCGGCGGCGTAGACGGCCGACACACCACGGATGTCACCGGCACGCATCGGGTCAGCGGTGCGCTCGCCGAACGAGTACATGGCGCGGACAGTCAGGCCGCCCATGTTCGGGCTCATGTAGTGCACGCCGTTGCTGGCGCGCGTCTCGATGCCGTGAGCGGCGCTGCCCATGGAGCCGATGGCGCCCTGGACCGTGTAGGTCAGCAGGTTGCCGTACAGGCCATGAGCCATGACGTCGGTCGCACCGGTCGAGGTAAACCCGGGGGTGTAGTCACGACCGAAAACAACGGTTCCGAAGCCGCCCTGGAGACCCACGACCGAGCGGCGCGTGAAGTTCATGCCGGCGGCCGTGCCGTCGTCGATGCGCATGCCGGATTCGAAGTTGAAGACAGCGTTCAGACCGCCACCCAGATCTTCGGTACCGCGGATGCCCCAGCGGCTGGTGTTCTGCGTGCCGGAGCTGACGACGATGGCGGCCTTGCCATTGCCGCCGCGGTCCTGCATGCCGATGCCGACGTCGGCCAGGCCATACAGAGTGACGTTGGTTTGGGCGAGTGCGATCGTGGGCAGGGCAGCTGCAACGGCCACAGCGATAAGTGATTTCTTCATTGATCAATCTCCTAGGTTTCTGGAATCAATAGGCGGCCCTCAAACCACCTCAACTCCCCGAAGCAAGCCCAGTCGGGAGCTACCCCTCGGATAGAAGTCCGATGTATTGTCGCCAAATTCGAGGGGGGGACCAAGCTTGCAGGCTGTACAGCGCCGGTATTTCCTCGGGTCTGTGGTTCAGTCGCAACAGGTGTCCTCGGTCCGGGGCGAGCGCTTCCACATGGCGGGAGGCGCGGCCGATCGCTCGTGCAAGCGGGCGGGGCTAGAATGGACGCATGTCCTCCACCGATCACTTGAGCCCCGCGGACAGGATGCTGTCGTGGGTGGGCCGCGGCCTCGCAACGGTCGCGTCGGCAATTCCCGCGTCGCGCCCGAATCCCGCCGCGCCTGCAAGCGAAGATCTCCTGAGTGCCGAAGAGCGGCAACTGTCCGCCGCGCTGATGCGTGTCAATCACGTCGGCGAAGTCTGCGCGCAGGCGCTCTACGACGGTCAGGCGGCCAGCGCGCGTGATGCCGGTCTGCGGGAACAGTTCCGGCGCGCCGCCGTGGAAGAAGGTGACCATCTGGCGTGGACGCGACAGCGCATCGACGAGCTGGGCGGGCGGACATCGCTGCTGAATCCGCTTTGGTATGCCGGGGCCTTCGGCCTGGGGCTGCTGGCCGGGCGTGCCGGTGACCGGGTCAGCCTGGGGTTCATGGCCGAGACCGAGCGGCAGGTGGAGCGCCATCTTGATGGCCATCTGCAGCGCCTGCCGGCAGCGGACCATCGTTCACGCGCCGTGGTGGAGCAGATGAAGGCCGATGAAGCGGCCCATGCCCAGGCGGCTGTGCGCCTGGGTGGCATCGGGCTGCCGGCGCCGGTTCGCGGCGCGATGCGACTGGCTGCGAGGGTAATGACGACGACCGCGCACTATCTATAAGAAGGCGGGACGTCCGAAAGCGGCCTTCCCTCCGGGTCCCGGCGCTTCAGTCTTCCAGAACTTCCCAGTCCATGGTGATCTTGGCTGTGTGCGCCAGCATTGCCGATGCCGAACAGTACTTGTCATGCGACAGCTTGATGGCGCGCTCGACGAGATTCGGCTTCAGGGCGCGCCCGCGCACCTTGAAGTGGAAATGGATGGCGGTGAACACCTTCGGATCGGTGTCGGCGCGCTCGGCCTTGAGTTGCACGTCGCAGGCCCGGACGTCCTGGCCACTCTTGCGCAGGATCAGCACCACATCGTAGGCCGTGCAACCGCCCGTGCCGGCCAGCACCAGTTCCATGGGCCGGGGGGCAAGGTTGTTCCCGCCGCCTTCGACCGCGCCGTCCATCAGGGTTGCATGACCGCTGCCGGTCTCGGCAAGAAAGCTCATCCCGTCCAGGCCGGTCCATCTGACTGTGCATTCCATGTTGTTTCCCGAAAGATTGAAATGTGACGCGGTCGCCCTTGTGGTGACGTGCTCGCAAATGGTGCGCCGCAGAAGAGCAGCTGTAGAGGAGGGTCTCTAATTCCGAAATCTCCCCCTGCGAGCGTGTCATTGGCGTTGGAAGTGGAAAATATTATCTTTTTAAAACAGTGGCTTGGAAGGTGTTCTGCAGCAAGATTTTCGGAACAGCCGAAATTGTTGCGTTGCGACAAATATCTTGCGGCGCAGCATAGACGGGGGTAAGCTTCAGTCATTGGTCGTCAACGACGACCCGCAGATGTCTCCTCCACCCTCCTCCTTTGGTGGATTCAGCCCGATCCGAGCGATCGGGCTTTTTTTTTGTCTGGCCTCAAGCGTCGGCGGTGAACAAATTGCGGCTGGATCGGCTCAGATTTGCTTGCCCTTTGACGTGGCCGCAAAGAGCGCGTTAGAATATCAGGCTTTCCGCCATCAGCTCATCCGCCAACAGCTCATCACGTCTGCATGCTGAGCGGGCGGGTGTTCAATAGACAGGTATTCCGATGAAGACGTTTTCCGCCAAGCCCCATGAGGTGACGCATGACTGGTTCGTGGTCGATGCCACCGACAAGGTGCTCGGCCGCCTGGCAGCCGAGATCGCGCTGCGACTGCGTGGCAAGCACAAGCCCGAATTCACGCCCCATGTGGACACTGGCGACTTCATCGTCGTGGTGAACGCGGGCCAGCTGCGCGTCACCGGCGACAAAGCCCAGGGAAAGAAGTACTACCGTCACAGCGGCTACCCGGGCGGCATCTCCGAAACAACGTTCGGCAAGATGCAGTCGCGCTTCCCGGGCCGCGCGCTCGAGCATGCGGTCAAGGGCATGCTGCCCAAAGGCCCGCTCGGCTACGCCATGATCAAGAAGCTCAAGATCTACGCTGAGCCCACTCACCCCCATACCGCACAGCAGCCCAAGGCTCTGGAGATCTGACATGATCGGCGATTACTACTACGGCACCGGCCGACGCAAGACCTCTGTTGCCCGCGTGTTCCTGAAGAAGGGCAGCGGCCGGATGGTTGTCAATGGCAAGCCCCTCGACAGCTACTTTGCCCGCGAAACCGGTCGTATGGTCGTGCGCCAGCCGCTCGAACTCACGAACAATCTCGAATCGTTCGACGTGATGGTTAACGTCGATGGCGGCGGTGAAAGCGGTCAGGCTGGCGCAGTGCGCCACGGCATCACGCGCGCGCTGATCGATTTCGACGAAACGCTCAAGCCCACGCTGTCGCGTGCCGGCCTGGTCACGCGCGACGCGCGGGAAGTCGAGCGCAAGAAAGTCGGTCTGCACAAGGCGCGCCGGCGCAAGCAGTTCTCCAAGCGCTAAGGTTGGCGGGCGATCGGTTCATCGGCGCCCCATGCTTTCAGTCACCACAAGCCGCCTAGTGCGGCTTGTGTCGTTTCGGCCGGGCACTGATCATTTTCGCTTCTGCGGCGTTTTGCATGACTCCTCAGTGCGGAACACGTTCGGATGATGCGGCTGAGCCGGCGGCTCCGATCGCGACCGGGACCCGCGCTGATGGTCCGGCGCGCGCCATCGTGGCCGGTGCGCGCGGTCGTGGTGCTGATGGCATTGACCGCAGGCGTCGCACTCGGTTCATGGTGGGCCGAGCGATCGGCGGCCGGGGCTCTGGCGGGCGCAACAGCCGGCTCGCTCGCGGACGGCTCACGCCATTTGAGCGCGGCCGACTTGGCGCGGCTGCAAGCGGCGAGCGAGCTTCAGAGGCTGCAGGGCATCGCCAATGCGGCCGACAGCCAGTTGAAGGTCGAACGTAGTGCCGGTGAGCGGCTGGCAAGGCAAGTACGGGAACTCGAACTCGACAACGCCCGACTGAAGTCCGATCTCGCCTACCTCGAGAGCATGCTTCCGGCCACGGACGGGCAGCCGGGCATGGCGGTTCGCGGCTTTCGGGTCGAACACGACGCCGCCCAGTCGCAGTTGAACTTTCGGGCCCTGCTGACCCAGGGTGGCCGTCTGGAGCGCGACTTTGTCGGATCGATGCAGCTTCAGGTCCAGCTTCAAGTGGCGGGGCGGCCCCTGACCCTGATCGTCCCCGAGCAGGGTGCGCCGGCTGTGTTGCGCGAAAAGTTCAAGCTCAGCTTTCGGCGCGCCCACCGGGTGCAGGCGGTGATACCGTTGCCCGCGGGCTCTGCCGTGCGTGCAGTCCAGCTGCGGCTGCTCGAGGGCGGCGTTGTGCGCGCTCAGCAGACGGCCATGCCGTGACGGGCCTTGTGCTGCCGCGGTCGAGGCCTCATCTGGGAGATCGTATGTTCGGAAGCAAGAAGGGCGCGGTCGGGCCGATCGAGAGTCTGATCGGCCATGGGACGGTGATCGAGGGGGACGTGCGCTTCAAGGGCGGATTGCGCATCGATGGCGAAGTGCTGGGCAGCGTCAGCGCAGCCGATGGAGCGACCGGTGCGCTGGTCATCTCCGAGCAAGGCAGCGTCCGCGGCCCGGTGCGGGCGGCGCACCTGATACTGAACGGCCTCATCGAGGGGCCGGTGCAGGCCGACGAGGTGCTTGAGCTGCAGTCGAAGGCGAAGATCGTCGGCAACGTGAGATATCGCTCGCTGGAGATGCATCCGGGGGCGATCATCGACGGTGCGCTTTCGCCGCTGGACAACGACCGGCCGGCACTGAAGCTGGCGGTAAGCAAGGATTGAGGCGGAATTCGCTTTCCCTGTGCCCTGCAAGCCGACGCGTCGCCTCAGGGCGGCGACCGAAGGATAGCCGGACACCGGGCAGGGTTTATGCCCCGGCACTACAATCGAACATTGACAGGAGATTTTCAGAATGAACGCAGTTGCCGAGATGCCAGCACCCCTGGTCTTCACCGAAAGCGCGGCCGACAAGGTCAAGCAGCTGATCGATGAGGAGGGCAACAGCAACCTCAAACTGCGCGTGTTCGTGCAGGGTGGCGGTTGCTCGGGCTTCCAGTACGGATTCACCTTCGACGAGGAAACCAGCGAAGACGACACCGTGATGACCAAGAAGGGCGTCACGCTGCTGATCGACGCCATGAGCTACCAGTACCTGGTGGGCGCCGAAATCGATTACAAGGACGACCTCGACGGCGCGCAGTTCGTGATCAAGAATCCGAACGCAACGACCACCTGCGGCTGCGGGTCTTCGTTCTCAGCCTGAGCGGCCGTCCCGGCTTAGCGGCTTAGCGGCCGGGCAGCCTGGCTGCCATCACGCCCCGCCGCGATAGGGTGGAGCGGTATCAATCAGGCGGCCCCGCCGGGGCCGGATAAAGCGCACCCAGTACGCGCGGCCCGCGGGCACCCGTCACTTGCGGCAGGTTTCCGGGAAGTCCCGTGAGCCGGCAATGCGCAAGCCACGCAAAAGCCACCGCCTCGACCGCCTGAGGCGGCGCCCCGAGCACGCCGGTGTCATTGAAGGCGGCAGTCGGACACAGCGCGGAAATTCGATGTCTGAGCAACGGATTGAACGCGCCTCCTCCACACACAAACACGGCCTCGGCTCCAAACGCGCAGCAGGCGTCAGCAACGGTTAGGGCGGTCAGTTCGAGCAGGGTGGCCTGAACGTCGGCGGGCGCCAGGGCATTGCCTGACACGGCGGCGCGTTGCTGCAGGCGGGTGTCGAGCCAGTCGGCATTGAACAGATCGCGACCCGTGCTTTTGGGGGCGGACCGCTGAAAATATGGCTCAGCCAGGAGCCGTTGCAGCAGGCCCTGATCGACCGTTCCGCTGGCTGCGAATTTCCCGTCGGTGTCCAGCGGCTTCCCCAGGCACCTCGACACCCAGAGATCGAGCAGCACGTTGGCCGGCCCGGTGTCGAATCCGCTGATGTCCCCGGCGGGGGTCAGCAGACTGACGTTGGCAATGCCCCCGAGATTGACGATGGCGC
>DAONCJ010000079.1:0-10748 GCA_035401985.1 Burkholderiaceae bacterium
CCTTCGTGATCGCGTCCTGGTGCGAACCCGAGAACGCCGTGAACACCAGTTCGCCGCCGTAAGGATGGCGCGGGTGAACCGGCAGCTGCGTGGCGTACTCGGACACCCGGATACTCTCGCTGATGTCCGAGAAGTCGACGCCCGGATCGATGCCCTGGGTATAGAGGTTCATCGCCAGGGTGACCAGGCACACGTTGCCGGTGCGCTCGCCGTTGCCGAACAGGCAGCCTTCGACCCGGTCGGCCCCCGCCATCACCGCCAGTTCGGCGGCCGCCACGCCGCAGCCGCGGTCATTGTGCGGAT
This sequence comes from Burkholderiaceae bacterium, assembly GCA_035401985.1. GTDB lineage: Bacteria > Pseudomonadota > Gammaproteobacteria > Burkholderiales > Burkholderiaceae_E > Quisquiliibacterium. The sequence continues at coordinate 304 of DAONCJ010000079.1, forward strand.
GCACCGACAGGATGATGGAGTCACGGTATTTCAGGTGCCGGTGCATCCACTCGATCATGTCCGCGTACACGTTCGGCGTGCTGTGCTCTACCGTGGCCGGCAGGTTGATGATCATCTTGTGTTCGGGCGTCGGCTTGAAGATGTCGCCGACGGCGTCGCAGACCTCGACCGCATAGGGCAGCTCTGTGCCGGTGAAGCTCTCGGGCGAGTACTCGAAGATCCACTCGGTGTTGGGATGCTTGGCCGCATATTGCACGATCCATTTGGCGCCCTGAACCGCGATTTCCTTGACGCCCTCGGTGTCCATGTTGAACACCACCCGGCGCTGCGCGGTCGAGGTGGAGTTGTACAGGTGCACGATCGCGCGCTTGGCCCCCGCCAGCGATTCGAAAGTGCGTTCGATCAGTTCCTCGCGAGCCTGGACCAGCACCTGCGGCGTGACGTCATCGGGAATCAGCTTCTCGTCGATGATCTTGCGCACGAAGTCGTAGTCGGTCTGCGAGGCCGACGGAAATCCGATCTCGATTTCCTTGTAGCCGACCTTGAGCAGGTGCTTGTACAGCGCCATCTTGCGCTCGCTGTCCATCGGCTCGATCAGCGCCTGATTGCCGTCGCGCAGGTCGACGCTGCACCAGATCGGCGCGTGCGTGATGACCTTGTCCGGCCAGGTGCGGTCGGGGAGGGATACCGTGGGGAACGATCGGTACTTGGCGGCAGGGGTGGCGGCGGTCATGTCAGCTTCCTTCAGGGGGCGTTCAGGGATGAAGATCGACGGTCCGCCCCGGCCATTCGAAGGCCGAGAGCAATACCGGTGATGAGGGGGAAGTGTTGTCTGCGCCTAGGGGCGCAGTAGCAGTAGCAGGACGAGCGAACCCAGGCCGGCGGCTGAAGCGCGGGCGCGAGGGAAGGCGGGAACACTCGTGAACATCCCGCAATCATGGGTGACTTCCGTCCCCCTTGTCAACAGGTGTCGGATTCGTACCGGCGGCTGACGCCGACGGCCGGCGCCGGCCGGCAGGCCGTGTCTCGCTGCCCGCGCGCGCAGCCGCCTGGGCCGCAAGGATCTCCTCGACCGGGCGCTGGCTGGCGTGCGAGATCGCCAGGCGCACCTCGGGCGGCAGCGTGAGCGCGGCATGGCGCGTCACTTCGCTCAAGCCGGACGTGGCGTGAAGCCGGCCCGCGCGTTCCTCGGCGTGGCCCAGCGCGATCAGCGTCTCGACATGGGTGCGCAGCGCCGCGCGGTCCGGCAGCTGCGTGGCGTCGCCCGCACCGAGCAGCGCGACCCGCTGGGCGATCAGCCAGGCGCAGCCCTCCAGCGCTTGCGCATCCAGCGCACCCGGCTCGAAGCGGTCCAGCGTGCTGGCCACGATCATGCAGCGCTGAAGCGGCTGGCGCACGGCCCGGGCGAGCGCGTGGATCGCGACCGACGCCTTGTCGGACGGCGGGGGCGACGAAATCTGACCGGCCGAACGCTCGATCAGCCCCTCGCCCGCAAGGAACGACAGGCAGCGCTGGAAGCGCTCCTGCTCCATGCCGTCGTCGGGTGACAGGAACAGTTCGGCGCGCAGAAGCGGCAGCATCCGCCGGCAGGCATCCAGCAGCGCCGCTTCGGTGATCCGCTCGGCCTGCACGACGAAGCAGGCGAGCAGCGAAGCCTCGGCAAACGCATGCAGCACGTTGTTGCGGTAGTAGGTCAGCAGCGGCGCGCGCTCGGCGGGGACAGTGACGATGTCGCCCAGGGGATGGGGCTGGCGCACGGCGATTCCCTGGCCCGCCGCGTAGTCGATCACCTGCGCTCCGTCGAGCGCCGAAAGCTGCTGCAGCGGCGAATAGGGGATCGCCTGCAGCAGCCGTCGCATCAGATCGATCTGCTCGGCCAGCCGCTGCGCATCCATGGCGGGGGCCGGCGCGCCCAGCATGGCGGTGGCAAACAGGTTGATCGGGTTGATCACCAGCGCTTCATTGATGCGCGTGACGACGAGTGTGGACAGCGCGGCGATGGCGCGGGTGCGCCCGTTCGAGTCGGTCCGCCCGGCAGGGGTTTCGCGCCACTCGGGCCACTGCGCATCGAGCACTTCCGAGAGTCGGATCGGCTCCCCGATCGCCACATGCACCTTGCCGAAGGAGCGCCTTCGCAGCGCCAGCAGCGCGCGCAACAGGCCGCCCAGCGATTCCTTCTGCTTCGGCCGGCCGGCCAGCTCGGCGGCATAGCTGCCGGCTTCGATCAGCTGCTCGTAGCCGATGTACACCGGCACGAACACCAGCGGTCGGGCGGGCTCGCGCAGGAAGCTGTCGACGGTCATGGACAGCAGTCCGGCCTTGGCCGGCAGCATCAGGCCGCTGCGGCTGCGCCCGCCTTCGACGAAGTATTCGATCGGAAAGCCGCGACGCAGGATGGCATGCAGGTACTCCGAGAAGATCGAGGCGTACAGCGGTTCGCCCTTCAGCGAGCGGCGCAGGAAGAAGGCTCCGCCCCGGCGCAGCAGCCCACCGACCAGCGGCAGATTCAAATTGACGCCGGCGGCGATGTGGGGAGGAAGCAGGCCCCGGTGGTAGATGACGTACGACAGCAGCAGGTAGTCGATGTGACTGCGATGGCAGGGCAGGTAGACGATCCCGGACCCTGTTCCGGCGCTGGCGATGGTCTCGAAGCGGTGCACCTCGACCCCGTCGTACAGACGGTTCCACAAGGCCGTGAGTGCGATGTCATAGGCGCGGATGAAGGGGTAAGAGTAGTCGGCCGCGATCTCGACCGCCATGCGGCGCGCGCCGAGCTCGGCGCGCTCGATGCTCACGCCGGCACGCTGAGCCTCGTCCTGCACCGCCTGCTGCACCGGCTCGCTGTTGACGATCTCGTTGACCACGGTCTGCCGGTGCGACAGGTTCGGACCGATCGCCAGTTCACGTTCGTTGCGGAATTCGGCGCGCAGCCGGCGTGCCACGCGGCGCAGGTCGCGCTCTTCGTCGAGATCCTGTGTGCCGGCGCGCAGCATCGGGCGCAGGGCCAGCGGCGGGCCGAACTTCACCAGCGTCTGGCGGCCATGCACCAGCAGCCGGAAGCATTGCTGGAGCAGTCCGGGTGCGGCCCATGAGTCGGCGAGCAGCGCCTTGATCAGCGAGTCCTGGTGGCGGGGCGCGCGACCGAAGAACACGCTGACCGGCACGATCCGGATCTGCAGGCCCGGATCGGCGCGCGCGGCAGCCACCAGGCGGGCCAGGCGGCGTGAGTATCGGTAGGGCGAGCGCCGCAGCGGCGAGGGCTGGCCGCTGCGTGTCAGAAAAAAGAACGACCGGCGCTCGCCCAGGCCGCCGGGATCGGGGGCGGCTGCGCGCGGCAGGCCGAGCTGGCGGGTCGCCTCGTCGAGCACCAGGAAGGCCGAGAGCTGGCGGACGTTCAAGGCATAGAAGACGATCGCGCTGCCGTCGGATTCCGGCGCATCCGCAGCGGGCGGCACGACGGCAATGCGCACCACCCGCAGCAGCAGCCAGCGCGACAGCGCGATCAGCCAGGCGGGCATCAGATATCCCAGGCCCCGACCGATCCGCCGCCGGTGCTCATCGCTCAGAACAGTTCATATGCCACGTCCTCGAACGGACCGTCCTCGTTCCAGGCCGCGGCCTCGGCGCGCAGGCTGTCGTCGGACAAGGGATGTCGCAGGGCCCACTGACGGGGCAGTTCGATGCGCACGCGATTGCGCTTGGCGAACAGCGCCGGCATCGGCACCTCTTCGCCGTCGCGCCGGCGGTGCAGGATCGTCGACACCCGCAGGCACAGCAGCATCAGCCAGTCGTCGGAGTCGACCAAGGATGTGCGCATCTTTCGCAGTCCGCCGCCCTGGCCCAGCACCAGCCGGGCCATCCGGTCCTGCTCCGTCTGCGAGAACCCGGGCATGTCGGCATGCGACAGGATGTAGCTCGAATGCTTGTGGAAATCCTCGTGCGAGATCGACATGCCGATCTCGGCCAGTTGCGCCGCCCAGCCAAGCAGCGCGCGGTCGGCCTCGCTGCGCTCGGTGACCCCGCGGGCCGCCTGCGCGTGCATCACCTGTGCCGTGCGCGCCACCCGCTCGCCATGTTCGGGATCGAGGCCGTAGCGCAGCGTCATGCGGGCCACGGTCACCTTGCGCATGTCGGCGCCGGCGTCGCGGCCGAGCAGGTCGTACAGCACGCCCTGGCGCAGTGCGCCGGCGCAATAGCGAAGCGATTCGACACCCAGCTCGTCGAAAATCGCGGTCATCACGGCCAGCCCCCCTGGGAACACCGGTCGGCGGTCACCCCGCAGCCCCTCCAGCCTGACCTTGTCCGCGCTGCCGGCCCGGACCAGTTCCTGGGCCATGCGCGCCAGGGACTCACGAGTGAGTTCGGCCTGCCCGAAGGCGGCGGTCGCGATCTGGGTCAGCGATTTGGCGGTGCCGGAGGTGCCCACCGCATAGCGCCAGCCGGCCCGCCGGTAGGCCAGCGCAATCGGCGCGAAGCCGGCCCGGGCGCGCAGGACCGCCTTGTCCAGGCGCGACTGGTCGACCAGTCCGTCGGGAAAGAACTTGCGGGTGATCGACACGCAGCCGACCGTGACCGACTCGAGCAGTGACGGCTCGTAGTCGCAGCCGATGATGCATTCGGTCGAGCCGCCACCGATGTCGATGACCAGGCGACGTTCGCCGTCGACTGCCATCGCATGCGCCGCGCCGCAATAGATCAGCCGCGCTTCCTCCAGTCCGGCGATGATGTCGATCGGAAACCCCAGGGCTGCTTCCGCTGTACTCTGGAAGTGGCGTGCGTTGCGGGCGACACGCAGGGTGTTGGTGGCGACCGCCCGGACGGTGTCGGGACTGAACGAGCGCAGCCGTTCGGCGAAGCGGCCCAGTGCTTCGAGGCCGCGCTGCTGGGCCGCGGCATCGAGGGTGCCCTCGGGGGTAAGGCCGGCCGCCAGCCGGACGGCTTCCTTCAGGTTGTCCAGCGCCTGCACCTGAACGCCGGCGCTGGACGGCTCGATGCGGCCGATCAGCAGTCGAAAGCTGTTCGATCCGAGATCGACGGCGGCGAGCAAACGGCGTTCGGACATGCGGGCTTTCGGTGACGCGGACCAATGGACAGACAACAACAACGGGCGGGGAAGCGGCGACCCCGGCGGCAGGATGGCAAATAAACGCGGCGTCATCAAATCGTCATCGAGGGCTCGCACACTTCGAGCGATGAACGATCCCCAGTCGATCGGCGTTCCGGTCGAGACCGGTTCACGCCTGCTGAACCGCGAGCAGGGCATGCTGGCGTTCAATGAGCGGGTGCTGGCGCAGGCCGAGGCCCCCGATGTGCCGCTGCTCGAACGGCTGCGATTCCTGACCATTGTCTCAGGCAATCTCGACGAATTCTTCGAGGTGCGGGTGGCCGAGCTGCGCGAAATCGGCGATTCGCATCATGTCGATGCCGGGCTCGCGCGCGAAAGCCAGCGCGTCATCGCGGTGCGCGCCCGCCGGCTGGTCGAGCGCCAATACGCCCTGCTCAATGATCTGCTGATCCCGGCGCTGGCGGTCGAAGGGGTCGTCTTCCTCATGACGCATGCATGGACGCCGGCCCAGCGGGCGTGGGCCCAGACGGTGTTCATGGCCGAGATCGAACCTCTCCTTACGCCGATCGCGCTGGATCCGGCCCACCCCTTTCCGCGCATCCTGAACAAGAGCCTGAATTTCATCGTCGAGCTCGAGGGCGAGGATGCCTTCGGTCGGCGCGCCGGCCTGGCGGTGGTGCAGGCGCCCCGGGCGCTGCCCCGCGTGCTCCGGGTGCCCGCCGAGGTGTCGGGCACGCCCCATGGCGTGATGCTGCTCAGTTCGGTGGTGCAGGGCTTTGTCGAACGGCTGTTTCCGGGCCTCGAAGTGAAGGCTGTCAATCAGTTCAGGGTCACCCGCAACAGCGAGCTGTTCGTCGATGACGAGGAGATCACCGACCTGCGCGAAGCCCTGCAGGGCGAACTGCGCCAGCGCCACTACGGCGATGCGGTTCGCCTCGAGGTGCCGTTGGACTGCTCTGCCGCGGTGCTCCAGCGGCTGCTGGACGAGTTCAATCTGACCGAGGCCGACTGCTACCGCGTCGCGGGTCCTGTCAATCTCAGCCGGCTTGCGGAGGTGATCGATCTGGTTGAACGGCCGGACCTCAAGTTCCCGGTGTTCGAGGCCCATGTGCCACAGGCACTGCAGGGGCGCGACCTGTTCGCCGCCATTCGCAAGCGCGACATCCTGCTTCACCATCCCTACGAGTCGTTCAACCCGGTGATGGCCTTCCTCAGTTCGGCGGCCACCGACCCGCAGGTGGTCGCCATCAAACAGACCATCTACCGCACGGGCACCGACTCGGCTCTGATGGAGTCGCTGATCGAAGCGGCGCGCATCGGCAAGGAGGTGACGGTCGTCGTCGAACTGATGGCTCGTTTCGACGAAGAGGCCAACATCGGCTGGGCTGCGCGGCTCGAGCAGGTCGGCGCGCACGTGGTCTATGGGGTGGTCGGCCACAAGACTCACGCCAAGATGGCGATGATCGTGCGTCGCGAGGAAGGCCGGCTGCGCCGTTATGTGCACCTGGGCACGGGTAACTACCATCCACGCACCGCGCGCCTGTACGAGGACTTCGGCCTGTTCACCGCCGACGAGAATGTCTGCGCGGACGTTCACGAACTGTTCCGGCGTCTGACCGGCCTGGGCCGCGCCGAAGCTCTCAATGCGCTGGTGCAGTCACCGTTCACGTTGCACCGGATGGTGCTGGACTCGATCCGCCGCGAGACGCGCCACGCGAGGGCAGGCCGCAAGGGCTACATCGCCGCGAAGATCAACGCCCTGCTCGAGCCGACGGTCATCCAGGCGCTCTACAAGGCGAGCCAGGCCGGTGTGAAGATCGATCTGATCGTGCGCGGCGTGTGCGCGCTGAGCCCGGGCGTACCGGGCCTGTCCGAGAACATCCATGTGCGCTCGATCGTGGGACGTTTCCTCGAGCACAGCCGCGTCTATCACTTCTGGAACGACGGCCATCGCGACACCTGGCTGGCCTCTGCCGACTGGATGGACCGCAATCTGCTGCGTCGCGTGGAGGTGGCGTTTCCCGTGCTGGACGCGCGCCTGAAGAAGCGGGTGATACAGCAGGGCCTGATCGAGCACCTGCTCGACAACACGTCGGCCTGGGAGATGGACGGCCAGGGCGGCTACCGGCGCAGACGCACCCGCGGTGGCGTGCGCAGGGTGTCGCAGCTGCGCCTGCTTGCACGGATGACCGGAGAGCCGGGAGGCTGATGGCGTGGGCAGGGCGGGCCGTGCGTGCCGCCCCGTGGCATCGCGCGACGCCGTCATTGCTTTGTCATGCCGTTGCCATTGTGCTGTCACTGCGTGAGTGAATAGTGAGGTTTTCACGCATGGAGAACACACACAATGGCTTCGACAATCCGCGACGACGATGGTGTCGCCAATCCTTCCGGCAATCCCCACCTCGATGACTTGATCCACGACGCGCTGGGCACCTCGCCTGCGCGGCGTCGGCTGTTGAAATCAGGTCTGGGTCTCGCGTCGATCTCGTTTCTCGGGCTTGCCACGACAGCCTGCGGCAGCGATGGCGATTCGGCACCCGCGTTGGCGGCCCCGGCCCCGGCCCCGGCCCCGGCCCCAGCCCCAGCCCGGGGAGCGATTTCGTTCAAGGCCGTGGCCGCCTCCACATCCGATGCGTTTGTCGTGCCAGAGGGCTATACCGCGCAGGTGCTGTACCGGTGGGGCGATCCCCTTTTTGCCAGTGCACCTGCGTTCAAGGGCGATGCCGGTGAGAGCGCGCTGGACCAGGAAGGGCAGGCCGGCGACAACCATGACGGGATGCAGTTTTTTCCGCTGAAGCAGGCGGATGGCTCAGCTCGCAGCGACGCAGGGATTCTTGCGATCAACCACGAGTACATCAATCCCGAATACTTCTATGCACCTGGCAGCGATTCGGCCAACTGGATGAATCCGTTCACATTCGAGAAGGCCAGGAAGGCGCAGGCGGCACATGGCGTGTCGATTGTCGAGGTTCGGCGCAAGGCCGACGCCAGCTGGGAATACATGCGCGGCTCGCCGTACAACCGCCGCATAACCGCCTATACCCCGATGCTGATGACAGGACCGGCGGCGGGCGACGATCTGCTCAAGACCGCAGTGGACCCGACCGGCACCCGGGTGCTCGGCACGGCCAACAATTGCGCCAACGGTGTGACGCCCTGGGGCACGTATCTGACCTGCGAGGAGAACTTCAACGGGTACTTCGGCTGGGTCGGCGCCCGCACTCCGGCCGCGCTGGAAAGCCGCTATGGCCTTGCACAGACAGGCTTCGGCTACCGCTGGCATGAAGTCGATCCCCGATGGGACCTGAACGCGACGCCCAACGAGCCGAACCGGTTCGGGTGGGTCGTCGAGATCGATCCGTATGACCCTGGCAGCACGCCCCGGAAGCGAACCGCGCTCGGCCGCTTCAAGCATGAGAACGCAGCCGTGGTGGTCGCGGCCAACGGCAAGGTGGTGGTTTACCTGGGCGACGACGAGCGCAACGAGTACATCTACAAGTTCGTATCAGCCGCCACTTACGACGCGAAGAATCCGGCCACAGGCAGGGACATCCTCGACGCCGGCGTGTTGTACGTGGCCCGCTTCAATGCAGGTGCCTCGACCACGGATCGCCTGGGTGACGGCCAATGGATTCCTCTGACTCATGGCCAGAACGGACTCACCGCCGAGAATGGTTTTGCCAGTCAGGCCGAGGTGCTGATCAAGGCCCGCATGGCGGCTGACCGCGTCGGAGCGACGATGATGGACCGGCCGGAATGGATCGCCGCCAATCCTGCCCGGTCCGGGGAAGTCTATTGCACGCTGACCAACAACAACCGACGCGGCAGCGCGCCCGTGTCATCGAACGTCATCGGTGGCACGACGGTTGCAGGCTCGGCACGCCCGCCGGTCGATGATGCGAACCCGCGAGCCAACAACGTCTGGGGCCACATCATCCGCTGGAACGAGACAGGCGGTGACCCTGCCGCTCTGACCTTCGCCTGGGACATCTACCTGCTCGCTGGCAATCCCAGGAAATACACCGATCGCGGCGATTTGAAGTCGGGCAGCGCAGGCATTTCGGCCGACAACCAGTTCAACAGCCCCGACGGACTTGGATTCGATCCGGAAGGTCGGCTCTGGATCCAGACCGATGGCAACTACACCAACGCTGGCGACTTCGACGGCCAGGGCAACAACCAGATGCTGGCTGCCGATGCACGTACCGGCGTCGTTCGACGATTTCTCGTGGGTCCGTCGGCCTGCGAGATCACCGGCGTCACGTGGACTCCCGATGGCACCGCCATGTTCGTCAATGTGCAGCATCCCGGCGAGATCGACGGCGGACATCCCAATGTTCCGAAGAAGGCCGATGGAAGCGCCTACACGGCGAACGACATCGCCCGCGACCCCGTCCGCTTTTCACGCTGGCCGGATGGCGCCAGCGCCAGCCGTCCACGCGCCGCAACCGTGGTTGTCCGAAAAAACGACGGTGGCGTGATCGGCACCTGACGAACGGCAACTTCTACCGAACCCGACGCGCGGCTTCTTTCCAGGATCGCGCGGTCGGTTTCGCCTGTAGGAATAATTCCTACGCCGTTTGACGGACGCGGCACATTCACACCCGCAGATCTGCCCGGGTTTTCCCCGCTTGTTTGACGAGCGCAATCATCTGCGCGGGTGGAGTATTCGTTCGTCGCAGCGGTTATGTGGGGATTTCATGACACAAGAAGAGACTACCGAGCGCAGTGCCGAGATACTGCGTCTCGCCTTGCCTTTGATGTCCAAGCACGCACCGGGATTCCAGCCGGTCAGCTACGCGCTCTGGTACGAGTACGCCCATGGCGGGAACGGGGCCCTGCGCACCGAGGTGGATGAGGTCTTGCGCAGCGAGGAGCGCCTTTCATGGAACCGCACGCAGGCGCTGTATCAGCGACACCTGCTCGACGGCGCCGAACAGGCGTTCACGCGGGCGCGGGCCGACCTGATCAGTCTGCTGGGCAAGATGCAGGGATCGGTCAAGGAAGCTGCGACAGACACCAGCGAGTTCACCGCCTCGCTCGGGGCCTTCGGCGAAGAGCTGAGTCGCTGCGGCACGGTTGCCGAGATGCAGGAACGGGTCGACAACATCATGGGCGAGGTGCGCCGCGTCAACGGCTCGCTGCAGCAGCTCGATGGCGATCTGGTGAACAGCAGGGGCGAGATTGCGCGACTGAGCGACGCGCTGGCCAAGATGCGCGAGGAGGCCGACACCGACGCGCTGACCGGCCTGCGCAATCGTCGCGCCTTCGACCGCGAACTGACGCGTCTCGCCGGCGAGATCGATGGTCTGTCAGGGGTGAGCTCGCTGCTGATGGTCGACATCGACCACTTCAAGAAGGTCAACGACACCTGCGGCCA
>DAONCJ010000080.1:0-10738 GCA_035401985.1 Burkholderiaceae bacterium
AGGCGCCGACGCCGCAGCTCACGGCGATGACCTCGGTTGCCACGCCCTTTTCCTACAGGCGGACAGCCTCTTCGACGGCGATTTCATCGAAGGGGTTCATCGACATCTTGACGTTGGCGATGTCGACACCGGTATGGTCGCTCTTGACGCGAACCTTGACGTTGTAGTCGACGACGCGCTTGACGGGCACGAGGATCTTCATGGGCTTGTCTCGAGGTTTGTGGTGTCTTGGGGCAGGGGACTGCGATTATAGGTTGACACGGACGCTACGGCATCGAAGACGTCAACCTGCATTGACAAGCGGGACGATAGGACAGCAGAATTATCCTGTCAACCTGCGTTGACATGAAGTGGACTGCCCTGCCGCGAGGCCGGCGGGCCGAGCGCAGTCACCGATGACGAAAAATGGCCGACCCCAACCTCAAACAGCTGCTGCTCGAACGCGCCGACTGGTTCGCCCGCGAGATCATGAAAGGCGTCCGGCGCAGCGAGCATGCCTACATCACGCCGGCGCAGAGCCGCCTGCTGGCGCACATGGGCGGCAAGCCGATGAACATGGCCGAACTCGCCCGCCGGCTGGCGATCTCGCGCCAGGCGGTGCACAAGACCGTGGGCGAGCTGGTCCGGCGCGGCATCCTGGAAGTGAACGACGATCCGCAGCGGGGCAACTCGAAACTGGTCCACTACACCGACAAGGGTCGTCTGCTCAACCGGGCCGGTGCGCAGATCATCCAGCGGATCGAAAGCGACATCGCCCAGCAGCTCGGTGAAGCCCGCCTGCGCGACCTGAAGCGGCTGCTGGCCGAACCCTGGGATCGATGACCCCCCGGGCCCGCGCGGCCCGCGTCAGGCGACGTTGTGGCTCAGGGCGCTCGACACCAGCCGGGCCGTGATGTCGACGATGGGGATCACACGCTCGTAAGCCATCCGGGTCGGTCCGATCACCCCCAGCGTGCCGACGATGCGGCCTTCGACCTCGTAGGGAGCAACCACGACGCTGACCTGGTCCATCGGCACCAGCGCGGATTCGCCACCGATGAAGATCTGCACGCCGTCGGCGCGGCTGGACGCATCCATCAGGGTGAGCAGACCGGTCTTCTTCTCGAACAGGTCGAACAGCCGGCGCATGCGCTCCATGTTGTCGGACAGTTCGGCGACCCCCAGCAGGTTGCGCTCGCCCGAGATGACCATCGGCTCGGACTCTTCAGTGAGCGCCCGGCCGCCCGCCTCGACGGCCCGGGTCATCAGCTGCGTGATGTTGTCGCGCAGGCTGCTGAGTTCGGTGCGCAGGCGATGGCGGATCGACTCGAGATCGAGCCCGGCAAAATGATGGTTGAGGTAGTTGGCCGCCTCGGTGAGCTGCGAGTGGGAGTAGTCCTGCTCGACCGCCAGGATGCGGTTCTGGACGTCGCCGTCGGGCGTGACGATGATCAGCAGGATGCGCCGCTCGGACAGCCGCATGAACTCGACCTGACGAAACAGCGAGGATCGGCGCGGCGTGGTGACGACGCCGGCAAAATGCGACAGGCTCGACAGCAGTCCGGCCGCTGCCGACAGCAGCCGCTGCGGCTCCTCGGCCTGCAGCCGGTCGTGGATCCGCTCGGTCTGCCCGACCTCCAGCGGCTGAACGGTGAGCAGCGTGTCGACGAAGACGCGATAGCCGCGCGGCGTCGGAACGCGCCCCGCCGACGTATGCGGACTGGCGATCAGCCCGAGATCTTCGAGATCGGACATCACGTTGCGGATGGTCGCCGGCGAGAGGTCCAGTCCGGAATGGCGCGACAGCGTGCGCGAACCGACCGGCTGCCCGTCGGCGATATAGCGCTCGACGAGCGTCTTCAGCAGGGTCTTGGCGCGACGGTCTAGTTCAATCATTGCAGGCCTATTCTAGAGAAGGCGCGCCGGTGTGCAACCGCCGCGGGTCCCGCATGAAATCCGGTCGGCCCGGCGCCGCGCCCCGGGCCGGATGAGCCGGCGCGCAGTGCCGCCGACGCTTCCGTCAGACCGCAGCATGCGCGCATCGGATGTTTTTCGTGCAATTGCCTGCGCGCCAGGCCAATCGGCCGAGCCAGACGGACGGGCGGCGGATACGCGGATTTATGGTGTAATCAACCGATGAGCAGAGCCTTTCGCACTGTCGCCCTGGTCGGCCGATACCAGTCTGAAGGAGTGGCCGGCGCGCTGCTCGAGATCGCCCGCTTCCTGCAGGAGCGCGACACCCGGGTGCTCATCGAGGCCGACACGTTCGAAGCCATCGGCCGCCCTTCGCTCGAAGCCGCCGCGATCGACACCATCGGTCAGCAGGCCGACCTTGCAATAGCCATTGGCGGCGACGGCACGATGCTCGGCCTGGCACGCCAGCTGGCCCGATGGCAGGTGCCGCTGGTCGGCATCAACCATGGCCGGCTGGGCTTCGTCACCGACATCTCGCTGGAACAATGGCCCGCCGCACTGGGCGCCATCCTGGATGGAAGCTACGCGGCCGAAGACCGCACCATGCTCGTGGCCCGGGTCATGCGCGACTCGCAGGAAGTCTGGCGCGCCCTGGCCATGAACGACGTGGTCGTCAGCCGCTCGTCGCGCGCCGGCATGATCGAACTCCAGGTGCATGTCGACGGCGTCTACATGTACAACCAGCGGGCCGATGGCCTGATCACCGCCACACCCACCGGATCCACCGCCTATGCGCTGTCGGCCAACGGGCCGATCCTGCATCCTCGGGTCGCCGGCATCGTGCTGGTGCCGGTCGCCCCGCAGGCCCTGTCGAACCGGCCGATCACCCTGCCCGACGACGTGCGCATCGCGATCCGGGTCGTCGACGGCCGCGAACCGCGCGTCGCGGCCGACATGCAGGTGTTCAGCGACCTGCAGCTGGGCGATGACATCATCATCGAGCGCGCGCCCTTCATGGCGCACTTTCTGCACCCGGCGGGCTACAGCCACTTCGCCACGCTGCGCGGCAAATTGAACTGGCACGAGATCCCCATCCTTTCGCGCCCGCCGGCCTGACGCCGGTTCTTCGCTGACCCGCCCAGCCCCCTGCCCCGCTGACCGGCCATGCTGCTCGCACTGCGATTGCGCGATTTCGTCATCGTCGACGCGCTGGAGGTCGATTTCGGCCCCGGTTTCACCGTGCTCACTGGCGAAACCGGTGCGGGCAAGTCCATCCTGATCGACGCCTTGCAGCTCACCCTCGGCGCCCGCGGCGACTCGGGGGTGGTTCGCGAGGGCGCCTCGCGCGCCGATCTGGTCGCCGAGTTCGCGGCCAGCCCGGCGCTGGACGCCTGGCTGAGCGCGCGCGACCTCGGCGGCGACCCCGGCACCGTCATGCTGCGCCGGATCGTCGATGCGGACGGTCGTTCGCGGGCGCTGGTCAACGGCCATCCCGCCACGATCACGCAACTGCGCGAAATCGGCGAACAGCTCGTGGACATCCACGGCCAGCACGCCGCGCAGTCACTGCTGCGCTCAGGCGGGCAGCGCGAACTGCTCGATGCCTTCGCGCAGGCGCAGGCGCTGGCCGCCGAGGTCGCGGCCGACTTCGCCGGACTGCGGGCGGCACGGGAACGCACTGCCGCGGCGCTCACGGCGTCACGCGAGCTCGCCCTCGAGCGCGAACGGCTGCAGTGGCAGGCGGGCGAACTGTCTCAGCTCAATCTCGATCCCGGCGAGTGGGACGTCCTCAACGAGGAGCAAAAGCGTCTGTCGCATGCGGCCTCGCTGCTCGAGGGCGCCCGCAACGCGGCCGAACTGCTGTCCGAGAACGACGACTCGCTGACCAGTCGGCTGCAGAACCTGCTGCAGCGGCTGCGCCCGCTGGCCGCCATCGACGCGCGGCTGGACAACGCGGTGTCCATGCTCGACAGCGCCTGCATCCAGGCCGACGAGGCGGCTTCGGCGCTGTCCGACTACGCCGAGCGCGTCGACCTCGATCCCCAGCGCCTCGCTGAGGTCGAACAGCGCATCGGCCAGGCCTTCTCGCTGGCACGCAAGCTGCGGCTTGCGCCCGAGGCTCTGGCCGACACGCTCGCCTCACTTCAGGCCCGCCTGGCCGAGCTCGATGCCGCACAGGACCTGGGCGCCCTGCAGGCCAGCGAGCGCGAAGCCCTGGCCCGCTTCGAGGCAAGCGCTGCCCGCCTTTCCAGCGTGCGCCACAAGGCGGCCGAGCAGCTCTCAGAGGGCGTCAGCGGGCACCTGCAGGCCCTGGGCATGAAAGGAGCGGCATTCGTCGCCTCGGTCGAGCCCGCAGAGGCCTCGAGCGCGGGGCTGGACCAGATCGAGTTCCGGATCGCCGGCCACACCGGCGCCCAGGCACGATCCCTGGGCAAGGTGGCGTCCGGGGGCGAGCTGTCGCGCATCGGGCTGGCGATCGCCGTTCTGGCCGCCCAGGCGAACCCGGTCCCCACCCTCATCTTCGACGAGGCCGACGCCGGCGTCGGGGGCGCCGTGGGCGATGCCATCGGCCTGCTGATGCGCACGCTGGGCGCGGCGCGGCAGGTTCTGTGCGTGACCCATCTGCCGCAGGTGGCGGCGCGCGCGCACCAGCACCTGTCGGTCACCAAGGAAAACCGCGAGGGACGAACGGTCAGCCGGATCGCCGCGCTCGACCGCAGCGCACGCATCGACGAGATCGCCCGCATGCTTGCGGGCAGCGAAATCACCGCCACGACACGCAAGCACGCGCGCGAACTGCTGGCCGCCTCCTGAGGTCGTCGCGGTCCCGTTCGAGGGCTTTGAAGTTCACGCTCGCTGACATTTCCACCGGCTGATTTGCGTCTGGCACCTCCCGTCGGAGACCTGCGGCGGGATCGGCAATAAGAGGGTCTGATGCGAGCGCAGAGCCCCACGCATCGTGACCACCCATTCGTCCTCGTTCCCCTCGCTGAGCCCTCCTCCGGGCAATCGGCACAGGCTGCCCGCGCTGATCGCCGTCGCCATCTTCGTGCTCGCCTGCACGGGCCTCCTGCTGATCGCCGAACGCGGCCTGCGCGCCGATGCCCGCTGGGTGATCGAGGCGACCGATGCCTATCTCGACAAGGTGGCCGCGGAACTCTCCGCCGCCATCGCCCGCCCGCAGGCCACCTGCGCCGTGCTGTCCTCGCGCACAGGCGCCCTGCCCGTGCGCTCCAGCGTGATCCAGCGCCTGCTGTCCGACAGCTCGCGGCTGACGAGCCTGTGTCGAGCGGACGGCCCTTCCGCCTCCGACCAGGACCCGGCTCCCGAGGGTCGGCTCGAGATCCGCAACTCGACCGGCCGGACCGATGCCCTGGTCGCGGAACTGGTGCTGGCTGATGGCCAGACGCTTGCCGCACGCGTCGATGCCACGGCCCTGCGGGAACTGGCCCGCGGCCGGGTCAGCGAATCCCACGAAATTCTCTGGCTGACGTGGCCGTCCGGGGCCCGGATGCCGCTGGCGGGCGGGCCGGGCATGGGCAGCACGGGCCCTGCGCACGCGGTCAGCGCAACGGTCTCCTCGACCCGATACCGGTATCAGGCCGGCGTCGGGCTTGGCCCGGCGGGCCTGCTGAACCGCTACGGCGCCTTCCTGCCCCTCATCGGGCTGGCCGCCGCTGCCGGGGGCCTGTGGGCCGCGCAGGTCGCCCGGCGACGCCGACTGGCGCTCGACGCGCCGCAGACGCAGCTGCGCCAGGCCATGGCCCGCGGCGAGATCGAGGGGCATCTGCAGCCGATCATCGATCTGGCCACCGGCGAGTGCGCGGGCGCCGAGATGCTGATGCGCTGGCGCCATCCTGAACACGGTCTGCTGCCACCGGCGCGGTTTCTGCGCGAAGCGCAGGCCAGCGGCCTGTTGTGGCAGATGACGCAGGGGTGCTTCCGCGACATCGCGGCCTCGCTGGACAGCTGCGAGACGCTTCCCGAAGGCTTCATGCTCTGCGTGAATTTCGGTTCGACGGAACTGGCACTGGATGGCGACAGCGACCGCTTCGCCGCGCTGGCCCGACCGGGCGGGCGGCGCTGGTACACGGTGATCGAGCTGCCCGAACGCGATGCCCGGGAGCCGGCCATGGCGGCCCGGCTGACGGCGTTGCAGGACATGGGGTTTCTGATCGCGCTGGACGATTTCGGCACCGCGCACAGCGGCACCCGATGGCTGGAGCGCTTGTCGGTGGATCTCGTGAAGATCGACATGAGCATCGTCTCGACGATCGGGACCGACTCGGTCACCCGCCCGGTGCTCGATGCGATCATCGCGCTGGCCCGCGACACCGGCGTCAAGCTGATCGCCGAAGGCGTCGAGCATCCGCACCAGACCTCGCACCTGCGTCGCCAGGGCGTCGCCTATGGGCAAGGCTATGTGTTCTCGGCGCCCGTACCGGCCGCGGCCTTCATCGAACGCTGGCTGGGCATCGAAGAATCGGACGAAGACCCTTCATTGCCCTCGGTGGCCAGGCGCAGCCCGGTGCCCGATCAGATCGCGCAGCAGGCCCCCCACCAGACCCCGCACTGAACGCCGGCGCCTCCGGACGCGGCGCCGCAGGGCATCAGGCCATCGGGCTGACCTGCGCAGCGGTCGCCAGCTCTTCCTCGCCGCCCCCCAGCCGCACACCACGCACCGGACAGGCGTCCAGATAATCGAGTCCGATCGCCAGCTTGATATGGCCCCCGCCCAACGAGCGGGCGTTGCTGATGTCGAAGCTGACCCAGCGTGTGGCCAACCACGCTTCGGCCCAGGCGTGACTGGCAACGACCTCGCGGTCGGGCGAATACGCGTAGCCGCTGACATACCGGGCGGGCACGCCGAGCGAGCGGCAACCGGCGATGAACACGTGGGTATGGTCCTGGCAGACGCCGGCCCCGGCGGCGAACGACTGGGCTGCGCTGGTGTCGGCCGAAGTGACCCCTTTCCGGTAGGCCATGCGGTCGAGCACGGCATTCATCAGATCGCTCACGCCGATGAGGGGACGGCTGCGAACCACCGCCCGCATCGGCTCGACGAAGGCGCGGATCGCATCGTCGGGTTCGGTCAGCACGGTGTCGCGCAGGAACACCTTGGGATTGATCCGCCCCGCCGGCTCGCCGTCGTCGGTGTCGGAAACCTCGACGGTCCCGCGCGCCACGAGGTGGATCTCCTCATGCGGCTGATCGAGCGTCAGCACGTGCGTGAGATTGTCGAACGCATCGCGCATCGTCACGCAGGGACTGGGCAGTTCGAGCGACCAGTCGACGATCCGCTGCTGGGCTGCGTCATAGGGCGTGAGCCGGATGTACTGCGTGCTGCGCGAGACCTGCGCCGCGTAGTGATAGCGCGTGGAGTGGACAACGGAGAGCCGCATTTATCTCATCTCCATGTAGCCGGCGTGCAGGGCCGCGCCCAGTGAATTGTTCTCGGCGAGAAACTGATCGAGAAAGGTGCGCAGGCCGACACGCTGCACATCCTCGAGATCACCATGGGCGAGTCCGGCGCGTATGACCGCGGCCAGCCGGCGGGCATGGCGTCCGGACTCCTGCGGCAGGGCGGTCAGGATGTGGTCGATCTCATCGAAGCAGGAGCGCAGCGACCGCGGCAGCTGCGGATTGAAGATCAGCAGCTCGGCGACCCGGCGGGCCTCGATGGAGTCGCGGTAGGTGTCGCGGTAGGCCTCGAGCGAGGACACCGACCGGAGCACCGCAGACAGGCTGTAATAGTCCGAGTCGGATTCGGATTCGGCCTCGGCAACCGGATGGTTGCGCCCCTGCTTGACCGACAGGATGCGGGCCGTGTTGTCGGCGCGCTCGAGAAAGGTGCCCAGGCGGATGAACTGGTAGGGCTGGTCGCGCCGGCTCGTCGCGAAAGTGACCCCGCGGAACAGATGGCTGCGCTGCTTCACCCAGTCGAAGAACTCCGAATCGATCGGCTCCTCGCCGCCGCGGCGCAGCGCCTGCAGCTGCAGCCAGGTGTCGTTGATGGTCTCCCACATCTCGGAGGTGACCGAGCCGCGCACGGCGCGGGTGTTCTCGCGGCTGCCCTCGAGGCAGTTGCTGATCGACGACGGCAGGTCCGGGTCCCAGGCAAGGAATCGGGCGACGTTCTCGGCGGTGGCGGGCTGGCCGGTCGCGCGGAAGGCATCCAGCGTGTCGGTGATGACCAGCGGTTCGATGGCCGCGGAATCCTGGCCCGCAGAACCCGACAGCAGCGCCAGCGAATGGCCGACGTCGAGGATGCGGGCCATGTTCTCGGCCCGTTCCAGGTAGCGCGACAGCCAGTACAGGTGCGACGCAACGCGTGACAGCATCACAGCGCTCCCTTGATCGGCCCGCCCTGCGATTGAGGCTGCGACGGGCTCTGTGACTGGCCCTGAGACTGCGACTGGCTCTGGGAACCGCCCCGCCCTTCAGCCGTCGGCCCGTCGTCTTCATCGACCACCCAGGTGTCCTTGGTGCCGCCACCCTGCGACGAGTTGACCACCAGCGACCCCTTGCGCAGAGCGACCCGCGTCAGGCCCCCCGGCACGATCTTCACGTCCCGCCCGACCAGCACGAAGGGACGCAGATCGATGTGCCGCGGCGCAACGCCCTCTTCGACAAAGGTCGGACAGGACGAAAGCGCCAGCGTCGGCTGGGCGATGTAGTTGCTCGGGTTCGCCTTGAGCACCGCGCGGAAGGTCTCGATCTCTTCGCGGCTCGCGGTCGGACCCACCAGCATCCCGTAGCCGCCTGCACCATGCACTTCCTTGACCACGACCTCGGCCAGGTGCGCCAGCACATAGGCGAGGTCTTCCGCCTTGCGGCACTGCCAGGTCGGGACGTTGTTCAGGATCGGCTCTTCGCCGAGATAGAAGCGGACCATCTCGGGCACGAACGGATAGATCGACTTGTCGTCGGCCACCCCCGTGCCGATCGCATTGGCGATGACGACATTGCCCATCCGGTAGGCGGCCATCAGTCCGGGCACGCCCAGCATCGAATCGGGCCGGAAGGCCAGCGGATCGAGGAAGTCGTCGTCCAGGCGCCGATAGATGACATCGACACGCTGCGGGCCCGACGTGGTGCGCATGAAGACGAAGCCGTCCTTCACGAACAGGTCCTGTCCCTCGACCAGTTCGACGCCCATCTGCTGGGCCAGGAAGGTGTGCTCGAAATATGCACTGTTGAAGCGCCCCGGCGTGAGCAGCACCACCGTGGGATTGTCGACCTCGGCCGAGGAGCGCAGCGTCTGCAGCAGCAGCGCCGGATAGTGCTCGACCGGTCGCACCCGGTAGCGGCGGAACAGGTCGGGGAACAGCCGCATCATCATCTTGCGGTTGCTCAGCATGTAGGACACACCCGAAGGCACCCGCAGGTTGTCCTCGAGCACGTAGTACTTGCCGTCGCTGTGCCGGACGATGTCCACGCCGACGATGTGCGCGTAGATGTCGTGCGGCACCTTCATGCCGATCATCGCGACCTGGTACTGGTCGTTCGCGAGGATCTGGTCTTCAGGGATGATGCCGGCACGCAGGATGTCCTGGCCGTGATAGATGTCCGCCAGGAAGCGGTTGATCGCCGTCACCCGCTGAATCAGTCCGCGCTGCAGCAGCGACCATTCGGATGCCGTGATGATCCGCGGCACCACATCCGACGGAATCAGCCGTTCGGTTCCGCTCTCGTCGCCATAGACCGAGAAGGTGATGCCGATCCGCCGGAAGATGAGGTCCGCCTCGGCGCGCTTCGAGGCCATGGCCTCGGCGGTGGTCGACGCGAGCCATTCGGCGTACCCACGATAGTGCATTCGGGCCGAATCCCCCCCGGCCTCGAGCATTTCGTCGAAAACGCCCTCTTTTGGTGCAATCAGTTTAAGGCTGGGTGTGCTCATGCACCCATTGAAGCAAAGCCCGTGCCGACTTTCAATCGAATTGGTCAGCGAGGGTCATCGCGGTGCGCGCAATCGGGCTTTGTGCAGTTGCCGTACAAGGCCAGCGCATGATCCTGAAGCGCGAAGCCGCGCTCGCGGGCAATCCGGTGCTGCCGCTTCTCGATGTCGGGATCGAAGAACTCCTCGACGCGCCCGCACTGCAGGCACACGAGGTGATCATGATGGGACCCTTCGTTCAGTTCGAAGATCGACTTGCCCGACTCGAAGTTGCTTCGCTTGAGCAGGCCGGCCTGCTCGAACTGGGTCAGCACCCGATAAACCGTGGCCAGACCGATGTCCTGATGCTCGGCGAGCAGCTCGCGATAGACGTCCTCGGCACTCATGTGACGATTGCGTCCGGTCTGGAAGATCTCGAGGATCTTCAGGCGCGGGAGCGTCGCCTTGAGGCCTATGGTCTTGAGTTCCTGGGGAGACGGCATATCGGGGCCGGGCTAAAGGGAGCCGTAAGGGAGCCGTGCGAAAAAGAATCGTTATCATATCGGGTTTGCAATTCCCGCAAGGCAGTCAGGTGAAAGCGCTCATGCCCGTCAACGACCACCTTCCGCTCCAGGGATGCCCTTCAGCCGACCGGACCCGCACGCGCCCGGCCGGTGCGCCATCGCGTTCGCTCTGTGCTGCAGTCGCGATCGCCGCGCTGATCGCAGTGGCGGGTTGCGGCACCTCCCGTCAGCATTCCAGCGGACTGTTCGAGGCCTACAAGATCGATCTGCCGCAGGGCAACTACGTCACCCGCGAAATGCTCGACAAGGTCACGCCTGGCATGAGCCGGGAGCAGGTTCGATTCACCCTGGGCTCGCCGCTGCTCAATCCGCTGTTCCGACCCGACCGGTGGGACTACGTCTTCCGCTATCAGTACGCCAGTGGCAAGGCCGAACTGCGCCGTGT
>DAONCJ010000081.1:0-4876 GCA_035401985.1 Burkholderiaceae bacterium
CCTGCGAACAGTGCTTGGCGCCCAGGAACACCCCGCGCACGAGGACATGGAAGGTGTAGTCCCAGTCTTCCACCGAGGTCTCGGCAATGGGCCCGAAGGCGCCGCCCACGCCGGCATTGAGAAAGGCGAAGTCCAGCCGGCCGAAGCGCGACAGGGCGACCTCGACCATTGCCTCATTGTCGGCTTCGATCGACACGTCGCCGCGCACCGTCGCCACGCGATCGCCCCAACCCCGCGCGGCGGCCATCTGCGCCGTCTCGTCGGCCGCCGTGGCGTTGTAGTCGGCGATCACCACGCGGGCGCCCTCGCCGGCGAAGCGCAGGCTGGCGGCCCGGCCGATGCCGCTGCCCGCGCCGGTGATCAGGATGGTTCTGCCCTCGTAGCGTCCGCTGCTGGCCGTGCTCATGAAAAGGTGACTCCGGGTCTCGAAATGAAGGGATGCCGCCCGGCGTGAAGGGGCCGGCGCCGCCAAGGGCCCGATCTTGCCAGTTTGTGGCCCGCCCATCTCGGATACGATCCCCGGATCAATGCCACCGAAGGAGACAGAACATGGATGTGAAGGGCAAAGTTGCCGTCATCACCGGCGCCGCCAGCGGCATCGGCCGCGCCACCGCGCTGAAGTTTGCGGCTGAAGGCGCCGCCGGCGTGGTCGTCGCCGACATGAACGAAGCGGGACTGCAGCCGGTCGCTCAGGCGGTCAACGGCCTGGCCGTGCGCTGCGACGTCAGCCGCGAGGCCGACATCCAGGCACTGGTGGCCGCGGCCGAGAAGCGCTATGGCCGCGTCGACATCTACTTCTCGAACGCCGGCATCGGCAACAGCCGCGGCATGGAAGCCGACGACGAGATGTGGGACAAGATGTGGAAGATCCACGGCATGGCGCATGTGTGGGCGGCGCGCGCCGTGGTCGAACCGATGATCGCTCGCGGCGGCGGCTACTTCATCATCACCGCGTCGGCCGCCGGCCTGCTGAACATCGTCGAGTCGGCCGCATATGCGGTCACCAAGCATGCCGCGGTGGCCTTCGCCGAGTGGCTGTCGATCGCCTACGGGCGTCGCGGGCTGGGCGTGTCCTGCCTGTGTCCGCAGGCGGTGCGCACCGGCATGGTCCCGGGCGACGGCGGGTCGGCAGGCGGCGACGGCATCCTGAGCGCCGAGGTGGTCGCCGACGAGATCGTTCGCGTGATGGCCGACGAAAAATTCCTGGTGCTGCCGCATCCGGAGGTGCTGACCTATCTGCGCGGCAAGACGGCCGATTACGACCGCTGGCTGGGCGGGATGCAGAAGCTGTTTCTCAAGAGCCAGTCGAAAGCCGAATAACGATCGCCCGGGCGCTCCGAACCGGCAGCCGCATTGAGCTATCTCAACGGCGGTCATGGGCGCCGGTGCTAATCTCGATTCAACCCTTCAGCAACCCATTGAGCGACCAACAGAGAGCCCAGCGATGAACCAGACAGTGGCCCGGCCCGAGACAGCGGCACCCAGGACCGAACCCCGCACCGAGCATTACGATGTGCTGATCGTCGGCGCCGGCATATCGGGCGTGGGCGGCGCCTATCACCTCGCGCAGCAGTGCAAGGGCACCAGCTTCGTCGTGCTCGAAAGCCAGGAAAGCTTCGGCGGCACCTGGACCACGCACAAGTACCCCGGCATCCGCTCCGACAGCGACCTGTACACCTTCGGCTACCGGTTCAAGCCCTGGACCGGCAAGCCGATCGCCACCGCGGCCGAGATCCTCAGCTACATGGGCGAAGTGATCACCGAGAACGACCTCGGCCGGCACATCCGCTACGGCCACAAGATCGCCACGGCGAGCTGGTCGAGCGCCGACAAGCGCTGGACCATCGAGGCGGTGCGCGGCGGCACCGGCGAGCGCGTGCGCTTCACCACCAATTTTCTGTGGATGTGCCAGGGTTACTACCGCCACTCCGAAGGCTATACGCCCGAGTGGAAGGGCATGGATCAGTACAAGGGCCAGATCGTGCATCCGCAGACCTGGCCCGAAGACCTCGACTACAAGGGCAAGCAGGTGGTGGTGATCGGGTCTGGCGCCACGGCGGCCACGCTGGTGCCGGCGATTGCCGGCGACTGCGCGCACGTCACGCTGCTGCAGCGCTCACCGACCTTCTTTGTCACCGGCCGCAACGCCAATGTCGTGGCCGACATGTTGCGTGAATTGAAGATCGACGAGACGTGGATCCACGAGATCGTGCGTCGCAAGATCCTGCACGATCAGGCCACCATCACGCGGCGCTCGTTCACCGAACCCGAGGTGCTCAAGCAGGAACTGCTGTCGGCGGTGCGCGCCTACCTGGGGCCCGACTACGACATCGACACGCACTTCACGCCGCGCTACCGGCCCTGGCGCCAGCGCATCGCGTTCATTCCCGATGGCGACCTGTTCCAGGGCATCCGCTCGGGCAAGGCCTCGGTGGTGACCGACGAGATCGAGTCGTTCACCGAAAAAGGCATCCTGCTGAAATCCGGCAAGGAGCTGCAGGCGGACATCATCGTCACGGCCACGGGATTCAATCTGAACGTGATGGGCGACATCGCGTTCACGGTCGACGGCAAGCCGGTCGATTTCGCCAACACCGTCGGCTATCTGGGCACGATGTTCACCGGCGTGCCCAACATGGCCTGGGTGTTCGGCTACTTCCGCGCCAGCTGGACGCTGCGCGCCGACATGATCGGCGACTTCGTCTGCCGGCTGCTCAATCACATGAAGGCGAAGGGCGCCAGCGTGGTCGTGCCCCAACTGCGCCCGCACGAGCAGGACATGAAGCTCACGCCTTGGGTCGACCCCGAAAACTTCAACCCCGGCTATCTGATCCGCGGACTGCATCTGCTGCCCAAGCAGGGCGATCACGCGCCGTGGACGCACACGCAGGACTACTGGACCGAGAAGGACGAGATGCCGCTGGTGAACCTGGACGACGGGGCGCTGCAGTTCAAGTGATGGGCTGAGCGCCTGGTGGCTTAGTTGCGGGGATGACCGGCGGCGCGGCAGCATCGACCGTGCTGTAGACCGGCGCGAAGCCGCCGCCTGGCGTGCGGAAATTCGTGGTCTGACCCTGGTACAGGCGCGCCGCGACCCACTGCACATCGCCCGCATACGCATAGGCCCGCAGATCGAACTTGAGCGGCACAGGTGCGTCCTGGCCCTCGATCAGGCGCTCGCCTGGCACGACCAGCGCCTGGGCCACGTAGTCGCCGGCCAGGATCTCGTCCCAGACCCGCCGCGTCAGCTTGTCGCCCCGATAGGCCGCGCGGCTGCCGTACCCGGCCACCGGTTTGAAGAACAGGCCGCGCCGTGCCGCCCACAGGCGATCGCCATGCGCCGCTTCGACCGTCTCGGTGCGCGGCACGCTGTCCAGCAGCACCTGCTGCACCGGTTCGGGCACACCCAGCGCCTGCAGGCGCGCGCGATCGCTGAAGATCGCCAGCCGGCGCTTGTCCGCATACAGGGCGTGTGCTCGCGGGTCGGGCGTCAGCACGACCGCCTGCTGCGTCCATGCCTCGCGCACCACAGCGCTGGCGGGCTGCTCGAGATAGAAGTCGGTGAGACGGTTGTAGATCAGGTCGATCGCGTGCTCGCCGTGCCACAACCGGCCCTCGCGCCATTCGAAGTCGCCCGGCGCGGCGATCACCGCCCGCAGTCCATGGCGCTCGAACAAATGCGTGAACAGCAGGAACTCGGGGTACAGGTACTGCTGCTCGGGATGCTCGTCGACGATGGCGATCGTGGTGAGCGGCTCTTCGCGCCCGGCCAGCCGCCACTCCTCACGGAACATGTCGACCACCCGCTGCTCGAACGCAAGGATGCTGGCCGGCGTGGGCAGCAGCCCTGCCATCGCCTCGCAGCAGGCGCGCTGGGCACGGGCCAGCAGCGCATTGAGCATCGCGCCGCCGGCGTTGGTGTTGATTTCGATCAGCCCCAGCCGCCCATGGTTCAGATGGAAGTCGTAGCCGAAGAACACGCCGCGCGCCTCGCCCGCACCCATCCGGGCAATCGCCGGCGCGTCGGCAAGCACCTGCTCGCGGTACGAGGGCATCGACACCACTGTTTCGACGGCCCGCACCACCTGGGCGATCTGTTGCAGTGCCTGCGGCGCCACGAACACCGGCTGGGCGGAAAACACGTAAGGGCAGCGCTCGCGAATCAGCGCCGACAATCCAGGCTGGCCGAGCTCCGACTCGAGCGCGCCGGCCAGCGCAGCCTGATCGAGGCTGAAGCAGAAGCACTCGTGATTCAAGGCCTCGAACTGCTGCGCCTCGGAAGTTGGACGGTCGGGGGATTCGATGCGCATCGGTGTCTTGTCCATCAGGGGTGAGCGGTCGGCCTGATCGTGGGCATCAGCAGCAGGGCGACCAGCGCCGACAGACCCAGCGCGGTCGACAGCCACAGGGTGGAGGCGCCCCAGCGGTCCAGCGCCAGCCCGAACACGAACGGCGCCGACGCCTGCGCCACGCGTGCCGGCATCATCAGCCAGCCCTGCCGCTCGCCGTAGCCGTGCGCGCCGAACAGCACCAGGGGCAGTGTGCCCTTGGCGATCGTCAGGATGCCATTGCCCCCGCCATGCAGCAGGGCGAATGGCGCGGCCGCCGGTGCGCCTGCGAACAGCAGGGCCAGTGCGCCGATCGGGTGGCCCAGCGAGGCCAGCCGCGCGGACAACAGCGGATGCACCCGACGCAGGAAGCCGAATTCGAGCAGCCGCCCGGCGACCTGGGCGGGGCCGATCAGCGCTCCGGCGGCAACGGCCGCCGCCAGCGTGGCGCCGCAGGCCTGCAACAGACGCGGCAGATGCGAGGCCATGGCGGCACTGACGAAGAAGGTGACCGAGAAGACGAAGGACAACAGGATGGTGGTGAGGCG
>DAONCJ010000081.1:4976-10730 GCA_035401985.1 Burkholderiaceae bacterium
CGCCGACCCGACCGTCGGCAACAGCGCATTGAGCGGCAAACCGATCAGCAGATGCAGGGCCGCCCAACCCATGCAGGCCTCGCGCCAGCCGAACTGGCTCTCCATCAGGGCGGTCAGCGGCCAGCCCACGGTGCTGGCAAAGCCGGCGATCAGCGTGATGCCGGTGATCGCGTTGCGCGCGCCCTGCCCATACAGCCGGACCAGCGCCGAGAAAGCCGCCTCGTAGAGTCCGCTGCCCATGGCAATGCCGATCAGGCCCCATGCCAGGAACAGCGTGACCGGCCCCTGTGCAAGGCCAAGGGCCAGCAGCCCGATAGCAAACAGGATGTTGGTTCCCATCAGCACCGGCCGCCCGCCGCGCCGGTCGATCAGGCGACCGGCCGCGGGCCCCACCGTGGCGGACACCACCAGGGCGATCGAGAAGGCCGCGAACACCGTGGGCGCCGATACCCCGAGGTCCCTTGCCATCGGCGTGGCCAGAACGGCCGGCAGGTAATAGGACGAGCCCCAGGCCAGCGTTTGTGCGCTGCCCAGGACACCGACGATCGCACCAGGACGCTGCAGAAGATTCACCATGCCCGCGCTCCGGCACGGGCAGCACAAAGGCCGGTCACAGACCCACCTGATTGACCCGCCGCGAAAGCTCCTCGGCACTTTCCTTGCGCTCGCTGTAGCGGTCCACCAGATAGGGCGCCACGTCCCGGGTCAGCAGTGTGAACTTCATCAGCTCTTCCATCACATCGACCACCCGGTCGTAAAAGGCCGAGGGCTTCATCCGGCCGGCGTCATCGAATTCCAGGAAGGCCTTGGCGACCGACGACTGGTTGGGAATCGTCAGCAGGCGCATCCAGCGCCCCAGCACGCGCAGCTGATTGACCGCGTTGAACGACTGCGATCCGCCGCAGACCTGCATCACCGCGAGCGTCTTGCCCTGCGTTGGGCGCACCGCGCCAAGCGCCAGCGGGATCCAGTCGATCTGCGCCTTCATGATGCCCGTCATCGCGCCGTGGCGCTCCGGCGAGGTCCAGACCATGCCCTCCGACCAGGCGGCGGCCTCGCGCAGTTCACGCACCTTCGGATGGGTGTCCGGTTCGGCATCGGGCAGGGGCAGGCCCGCCGGGTCGAAGATGCGGACTTCGCCGCCCATCGCCCGCAGCAGTCGTGCCCCCTCGAGTGTCAGCAGACGACTGTACGAGCGCTCGCGCAGTGAGCCGTAGAGCATCAGGAAGCGGGGCGGATGCGTGGATCTGCAGACCGCACCGTCAGGCCCGTTCAGTCGCGCCGCGCTGGGCCGCTCGAACAGTGCGGTGTCGATATTGGGCAGGCTGGCGTCACTGGCCGGCACGGCGGCCCTGCGCGTCGATCACCACCTCGCCATCCTCCTTGCTGAACGCGCCCTGCTGGGGCGAGGGCAGCAGGTCGAGCACGAGCTCGGACGGCCGGCACAGGCGGGTGCCCAGCGGCGAGCGCACGATCGGCCGGTTCATCAGGATCGGGTGCGCCACCATGAAGTCGAGCAGCTGCTCGTCGGTCCACTTCGGGTCGTCGAGCTGCAGCTCGTCGTAAGGCGTGCCCTTTCGGCGCAGCACCTCGCGCACCGGCACGCCCATCGCGGCGATCAGTTCGCGCAGTCGCTCCTTGCCCGGTGGTGTCTTCAGGTACTCGACAACCTCCGGCTCGGCTCCGCTGTTGCGGATCAAGGCCAGCGTGTTGCGGGACGTGCCGCAGGAGGGGTTGTGATAGATCGTGATGTCGCTCATGGTTTTCGTTCGAGGGTTGCGGGAGCGCGGGCTGCGGCGGGCCGTTCGTACCAGTCGCGGCTGCCGTTGACCAGGCGCACGACCAGCAGCATCACCGGCACTTCGATCAGCACGCCGACCACGGTGGCCAGGGCCGCGCCCGATTCGAAACCGAACAGGCTGATGGCCGCGGCCACCGCCAGCTCGAAAAAGTTGCTGGCACCGATCAGCGCCGACGGGCAGGCCACGCTGTGCGACTCGCCCAGCCGCCGGTTCAGCCAGTAGGCCAGGCCGGCATTGAAGAAGACCTGGATCAGGATCGGCACCGCCAGCATCGCGATCACCAGCGGCTGCTTCAGGATGGCCTCGCCCTGGAACGCGAACAGCAGCATCAGCGTGGCCAGCAGCGCCGCGATCGACCAGGGGCCGATGCGCGCCAGCGTAGCGTCGAGCGCGGCCTGCCCGCGGGCCAGCAGCGCGCGCCGCCAGAGTTGCGCAAGCACCACCGGAATCAGGATGTACAGCACCACCGACGTGATCAGCGTGTCCCAGGGCACCACGATCGACGACAGGCCCAGCAGCAGGGCCACGATGGGGGCGAACGCGAACACCATGATGGTGTCGTTCAGCGCCACCTGGGACAACGTGAACAGCGGATGCCCGCCGGTGAGCCGGCTCCACACGAACACCATCGCGGTGCAGGGCGCGGCCGCCAGCAGGATCAGCCCGGCGATGTAGCTGTCGGCCTGATCGGCAGGCAACCAGGGCGCGAACACCTGGCGGATGAAGAGCCAGCCCAGCAGCGCCATCGAGAACGGCTTGACCGCCCAGTTGACGAACAGGGTGACGCCGATGCCGCGCCAGTGCTGTTTGACCTGATGCAGCGCGCCGAAGTCGACCTTCAGCAGCATCGGGATGATCATCACCCAGATCAGGACGCCGACCGGCAAGTTGACTCGGGCGATCTCCATCCGGCCGATGGCCTGCACGGGGCCGGGCAGCGCCTGGCCGAGCGCGACGCCGGCGATGATGCAAAGGAACACCCAGAGGGTGAGATAGCGCTCGAAGACGCTCATCGGAGCCGGGGCGGTCAGCATGAAGCGACGCCTTTCCCCGCAGGGACGGCACAGCCCGCGCCCTGACAGCAATGGGCCGACAGGTATTCGAGCAGCGCGTTCATCTGCTCGACCGAGGGGCGGTAGATCAGATGCCGGCCTTCGCGCTCCTGCGACACGAGGCCTGCGTGCATCAGTTCCTTGAGATGGAAGGACAGCGTGGAGGCCGGCACGTCCAGGGTGGCCGAGAGTGCGCCGGGGGTCATGCCGACAGGCCCTGCGCCGACCAGCGCCCGGAAGATGCGCAGGCGCATGGCCTGCGCCAGCGCGGCGAGCGACGAAACAGCGGTTTTTTCATCCATGAGCGCGGCGATTGGTCTGATGAAGTGGGTCGAATGATAGCAATAATTCGATAGATATCGAATTATCGAACAACGAATCGCTTCAGTGGTAGTCCAGCCTGTACACCCTTCCCCGTCGGCAATCGGCCAGCGAGCGGACCACCCGTGTCGTTCGCGACTGGCGTCGTTCCTGGCAGCGGGACAGCAGGTCGCAAGGAAACGCGTCCCGCGGGCCCGATGCGCTGCGGGATCGGGCCTGGCATGCCCTACCCGCGATCGTCAGTCCAGTCTTCGATCGACAATCCCGCGACCTGCGAGAAAGCACGGTCATTCGTCACCAGAATGGCGTGGAGGCTCAGAGCGTGAGTGCCGATCAGCAGATCCATGGGCGACAGCGTCTTGCCTTCGCTTTGCAGGGAAGCTCGAGCGGTGCCGTAAATGGGCGCCGTTGTCGAATCCCATGGCAGGACCTCGACCCGGCGCAAGAACTCCAAGACAAGGTCGTGGAGCGCCGTGGCAAGGGGTCGCCGAGCCAGACCGAACAGCAACTCGCCCTGTGTGATGGCCGAGATGCACAAGTCTGCGAGGGGCACCTCAACGACGCGCCGTGCGACGGCGGGATGCTTCTTGAGAAGGTGGCTGACGGTGTTGGTATCGAGCATGTAGCGCGTCATCCACGCAATCCTTCCAGCGGATCGCGGTCATGGCTGCCTTGGGCACGCTCGGATTCGCTCAGGAAGTCCTGCGGAACGTCAACGTCCTGCAATGCCCTGAAGAAGCCATCCCAGTTTGCGGGCTTTCGAGACAGGATCACATCACCTGTCTTCGGATCCTGACGGATGAAGACTTCCTTCGCGTCGAACCGGAAGGCTGCAGGCAGGCGAACAGCCTGGCTTCGGCCATTGGTGAAGAGCTTTGCGGTATGGGTCATTTGGCACTCCTACGGCATAGACCAAAGTCTATGCCATGATCTGGCATATATCAAGAGATATGCCAGACCGCCAAACATCTCGCTGTCGCGTGCCAACCCACTCAGTCGCCCGGCGACCAACGACTCCCCGCGAACGCCCTTACCTCCGCCATCGCCTGCACGCTTTCCGGCAAAAACCCATACAGCACGAACACGTGCACCGAGTCGTCGTACAACCGCATCGTCACATCCACGCCGGCAGCGAGCGCCCGCTCGGCCAGCCGGGTGGTGTCATCCACCAGCCCTTCGTTGGTGGCCGCCTGCAGCAGCAGCGGCGGGAAACCGCGCAGGTCTGCAAATAGCGGTGAAATCAGCGGATCGGTCGGCTCGGCCCGCTGCACATAGGCGCCCGCCATTGACGTGAGACCCGCCCGCGTGGCCGACGGGTCGCGCCCGGCCTGGGCATCGATAGACGCGCCGCTCAGGCTCAGGTCCGTGAACGGCGACATCGCGATCACACCGGCTGGCAGCGGCTCGCCCGCATCGCGCAAGGCCGCCACGAGCGCCAAAGCGAGCCCGCCGCCGGAGGATTCGCCGCTCAGCAGGATGTCAGTGCCCGCGTGGCCCCGGGCGAGCAGATGGCGGTACGCGGCCAGCGCATCGTCCAGCGCCGCCGGAAACGGATGTTCGGGCGCCAGCCGGTATTCGAGGATCAGACAAGGTGCCTGCACGGCCTCGGCCAGCCGCCCCGCGTACTCGAGCGAGGCGCGGGCCGAGCCGATCATGTAGCCGCCGCCGTGGAAATGCAGCACCACGCGCCGCTGTGCCGTGCGCGGGCCGCCTGGCGGGTTGCCCGGGTTGCCGGCATGGACCCTGCCCGCCGCATTGCCCTCGCTGCCGGGATGCACCCACCACCCCGCCGGTTCTCCAGCCCCGAGCAGCTCGCATCGAAGTGTCGCCGGCGCCGGAAAGCTCTCCATCAGAAAGCGGTCGTAGCCCTCCCGCAGACCATCGACCCCGCCCGCGATGTCCTTCGGCGTGATCGCATTCTTGCGCATTTCGAACGCCCGCTGGGCCAGCGGCCGCTGCAGCCTGACCCCTTCGAACACGGCCGCCAGACCTTCGACCTTGTCCAGCGGCAACTCGGCCTGCGCGATGGCGTCGTAGCCATAGATCCATCCCCACTGGCCATCGGCCAGCGGGTCGAGCTTGGCCATGCCGATCCACTGCCCATTGCGGGCGCGCACCTTGTGCGGCCGCTCGTCGTGCAGGCTGGCCACCGCCTGGCGCGCGGTGGACTGCACGCGCGTGGTTCGCGGCTGGCGCCGTGTCTGATACTCCTGCAGCGCGGCGGCCGCGCCCGCGCTGCCGTGCAGGTCCAGGCAGCGCGCCAACGTCCAGGCATCTTCGATGCCCTGGCAGGCCCCTTGCGCCAGGAATGGCAGCATCGCGTGGGCCGCATCGCCGATCAGGCCGACACGCCCCGCGCACCAGCGTGGCAGCGGATCGCGGTCGTACAGGCCGGTGATGAACGCCTGCTCGACCGCGCCGACGATGTGCCGCAGCCTCGGCTCGCCATCGGCAAACGACGCCACCAGCTCGCTCAGTTCGCCCGTCTGGCTCCATGACTCGCGGTGCACCTCGGCGGCCGGTACCGTGCCGACGAAATTGAACAGCTCGCCGGGACGCACCCAGTACGACACCACCGA
>DAONCJ010000082.1:0-10708 GCA_035401985.1 Burkholderiaceae bacterium
GACTTCGCCGCTCACATGTTCATCTTCTACTACGCGGTGTTGTCCGAGGTGTCGCCACCCACCGCGCTGTCGCCGTTCGCCGCGGCGGCCATCACTGGCGGAGACCCCTACAAGACGACGCTGCAGAGCTGGAAGTACACGATGCCGGCGTTTCTCGTGCCGTTCGTGTTCGTGCTCGATCCGGCGGGCCAGGGTCTGCTGCTGATGGGTTCGGTCAAGGCGCTGGCCGGCGCCGACTGGGGCTCGATCGCCATCGTGTCCCTCACCGCAGCGGCAGGCGTCGTCGCGCTGGCCGGCGCGTTTCAGGGCTGGCTTCTCGAGCGCACGACGCGCCTGGAGCAGGCGATGCTGCTCACGGCCGGACTGCTGCTGGTCTATCCCAAGACCTGGGCCGACCTGACCGGGCTTGCG
This sequence comes from Burkholderiaceae bacterium, assembly GCA_035401985.1. GTDB lineage: Bacteria > Pseudomonadota > Gammaproteobacteria > Burkholderiales > Burkholderiaceae_E > Quisquiliibacterium. The sequence goes on from DAONCJ010000082.1 coordinate 412, forward strand.
CTGATGGCAGTGGTCATTGCGCTGCAGTGGCGGCGCCGCGCGTGACACGCGTTGCGGCGGCGCTCGACACGTGATCCGCCGCGCTTTGCTCGCCCTGATGGGAGCCGCCCTGATGGGCATCGGCCCGGGCGTCCGGGCCGGCCAGGTCTCCGTCGCCGTGGCGGCGAACTTCGCCGCTCCACTGGTCAGCCTTGCCGCAGGCTTCACCGCCGCCACTGGACACACGCTGCGGATTTCGCCCGGTCCGACCGGCCGCTTCTACAGCCAGATCCTCGCGGGCGCCCCGTTCGAGGTGCTGCTCGCCGCCGATGAGGAAACCCCCCGGAAGCTGATCGACACCGGACATGCGGTGGCCGGCAGCCAGTTCACCTACGCGATCGGCCAGCTCGTGCTGTGGAGCGCGCGGCCCGGCCTGGTCGACGACCAGGGGGCGGTGCTCGCCTCGGGCCGCTTCACTCGCCTGGCCATCGCCAATCCCAAGACGGCGCCCTATGGTCGGGCAGCGCTCGAGGTGCTGAAGGCGCGCGGCCTGACCGACGCCCTCAGTGGCCGGCTGGTCACCGGCGAGAGCATCGCGCAGGCTTATCAGTTCGTGTTCTCGGGCAATGCCGAGATCGGCTTTGTCGCGTTGTCCCAGGTGCGGGTGCCGGGCAAGCCGATGCTCGGATCGCACTGGCGGGTGCCGTCGTCACTGCATGGCGAGATCCGCCAGGACGCGGTGCTGCTGAAGACGGGCGAAGGAAATCCCGCTGCGGCCAGTCTGCTCGCTTATCTGAAGAGCGCCCCCGCACGCGCCGTCATCCAGTCTTACGGTTATGCCTTCTGAGACGGCCATGGCCGGCAAGCTGATGGTGCGCGCATGAGCGCCGCCGACTGGAGTGCGATCCGCCTCACCGTCGAACTGGCGGCCCTCACGACGGTGCTGCTGCTGATGGTCGGCACGCCGGTGGCCTGGTGGCTCGCGCGCACGCGTTCGGCGCTCAAGCCGGTGGTCGCCTCGGTGGTGGCGATGCCACTGGTGCTGCCGCCCTCGGTGCTGGGCTTCTACCTGCTGCTGCTGATGGGACCGCAGGGGCCGGTCGGGCGGTTCACCGAGGCACTCGGCCTGGGCCTGCTGCCCTTCAGCTTCGCGGGGCTGGTCGTGGGTTCGGTGCTGTACTCGATGCCCTTCGTGGTGCAGCCGCTGCATCAGGCTTTCGAGGCCGTCCCCGAACAGACGCTGGAGGCGGCCGCCACCCTGCGCGCGGGGCCCTGGGACCGCTTCTTCAGCGTTGCGCTGCCGTTGGCGCGACCAGGCCTCGTCACCGCCAGCGTGCTCGGCTTCGCCCACACCGTCGGCGAATTCGGCGTGGTGCTGATGATCGGAGGCAACATTCCCGGCCAGACGAGGGTGCTGTCGGTCGCGATCTACGAACACGTCGAAGCGACTGAATTTGCCGACGCCCATCGCCTGGCCGCGGGCATGGTGGTGTTCGCGCTGGTGGTGCTTGTCAGTCTGTACCTGGTCAATCGACCCGCACGCGATCACGCGTCGGGACCTTCATGATCGATGCGACGCTGGCGCTGACGCGCCCGGGCTTCGCACTCGATGTGGCGCTCGCGTTGCCGGCGCGCGGCATCACGGCGCTGTTCGGTCCGTCGGGCTGCGGCAAGACATCGGTGCTGCGGGCCCTGGCCGGCCTGGAGCGGGCGCGCGGCCGTGTCGCGATCGGTGACGAGGTCTGGCAGGACGACTCCACCGGTCTCTTTGTGCCCACGCATCGTCGACCCCTGGGCTACGTGATCCAGGAGGCGGCGTTGTTTCCGCACCTGGACGTACGCCGAAATCTCGACTACGGGCTCAAGCGCACGGGCGGCGATCCGGGCCGCTTCGCACTCGATCAGGCGGTGGAACTGCTGGGCATCGGCGCTCTGATGAACCGGCGCACGGCCACCTTGTCGGGCGGTGAACGCCAGCGCGTGGCGATCGCGCGCGCGCTGGCCACCCGGCCGCGGCTGCTGCTGATGGACGAGCCACTGGCGGCCCTGGATGCAGCGCGCAAGGCCGAGATCCTGCCTTACCTGGAACGCCTGCACACCGAACTGGCGCTGCCGATCATCTACGTCACGCATGCCATGGACGAGCTGACCCGCCTGGCCGATCACCTCGTGCTGATGGACCAGGGTCGGGTTCTAGCCCGTGGACCGCTGAGCGAACTGCTTTCGCGCACCGACCTGCCGATCGGACGACAGGACGAGGCCGGGGTCGTGATCCAGGCCCGCGTGGTGGAGCACGATCGGCCCTATGGCCTGACGCGCATCGCCTTCGATGGCGGCAGCCTGTGGGTCGGTGAGACCGACGCCGCGGTTGGCGATCCGGTGCGTGCCCGTGTGCTGGCCCGCGACGTCAGCGTCGCGCGCGTCGTGCCCGCGCAGACCAGTGTGGTCAACGTGCTTCCGGCCGTGATCGAGAGCCTGCATGCCGAGCACAGCACCGTGCTGCTGTGCCTGGCGGTCGGCGATGCACAAGCTGCTGGTGCCCCTGCCCGCCTGCTCGCCCGGATCACCCGCCGAAGCTGCGAAACCCTGACGCTGCGTCCGGGCGACATGCTGTATGCGCAGATCAAGGGCGTGGCGCTGATGTAGGGGATCCCTATACTGACCGGAAGTCTTCGGACTGCTGCATGGGGATGCGATGAAGCTGCGCTCGCTGCTGATCTGTTTCGCGATGGCTCTCATGCCGCTGAAGGCCATGGGCCAGCAGTCCGAATTCGCCAGCGAATTCATTCAGACGGCCCTGCTCGAGGACGGCAAGCCGATTCACCTCGAACTGCTCATTCGCAGGCCGCCGGGCGCTGGTCCTTTCCCTGTCGCGGTATTCAACCACGGGTCGACGGGACGCGGAGACAATCCGGCCCTGTTCCGGCGCAGCTGGACCCATGCAGCGCTGTCGCAGGTTTTCGTCGAGCGCGGCTGGATGATCGTATTTCCGCAGCGCCGCGGGCGGGGCCGATCGGACGGCCGTTACGATGAAGGATTCGAAGCGGACCGCAGCCGCTACGCGTGCCTGCCCGAGCTCTCGCTGCCGGGCATGGAGCGCGCCATCGAAGACCTCGACGCGGTCATGGCGCACCTTCGTTCCCGCAGTGACGTGCGTGCGGATCGAATGCTCCTGGGTGGCCAGTCCCGTGGCGGAATCTTGTCAATTGCGTATGCCGGCGAGCGGCCCGACCTGTTCGCCGGCGTCGTCAATTTCGTCGGAGGCTGGATGGGCGATCAATGTGCCCATGCGGTCACGATCAACGCGACCACTTTCGCGCGCGGCGCAAAATACCGCCGGCCGACACTCTGGCTGTACGGCGACCTGGATCCCTATTATTCGCTCGCGCACAGCAAGGGAAACTTTGCGGCCTTTCTCGCGGCCGGGGGCAAGGGACATTTCGAGTCGTACCAGGTGCCCGGACAATGGGCGGGCCACTCGGTGATCGCCCACCCGGCCCTGTGGAAGGACCGCCTGGTCCAGTACCTCGAATCGATCCCTTGAACTCGCGCAGACACCCGCTTTGCCCTGGCGATCCAGGCAAACGGACGTTCAACCTGACCGCGTGGCGACTCTGCCGCACGATTGCACGGAGCCTGGCAGCATGACCGACACTGGCGCAGATACGTCTGCGGAGTTCCTGGCGGCAACCCCTGCACTCGCATCGCTCGACATCTCGCGCAGCGTCGACTTCTTCGTCGCTCACCTGGGCTTTTCCCGCGTCCACGTCGATCAGGGACGTTATGGCATCGTCGAGCAGGGTGCAGTGCAGATTCACTTCTGGGCCTGCGCGGACCGGCGCATTGCGCAAGCAACGAGTTGCCGCATCCGGGTGGCCGGTATCAGGTCGCTATTCGAACGATGCCGGTCGGCCGGCATCGTCCATCCCAACGCACCGCTGCATGTCACGGCGTGGGGAACCCACGAGTTCGCGGTGCTCGACCCGGACGGCAACCTGATCACGTTTCATGAAGCCCAGCCCCAAGCGTCGTCCCGGCCAGCCGATGGCGTGGCCTCGGGCGGTGCCGTCGAACTGCTCAGCGAAGCACACTGCGACGCGCTCGCATCGTTCCTGGCCGATCGGATCCACGATTTCAATGCCAGGGCGACGGGGTATGTCGATGGCCGGATGCTCGCCGGTTGCATGCGTGACGATTGCGGCGACGTCATCGCCGGGTTCTCCGGCCACACCTGGGGCGGGTGCGCGGAGCTGGCCCTCGTCTGGGTCCATGAGCGAAAGCGCGGGCAGGGACTTGGAACGGCGCTGATGCGCGCCGCCGAAGACGAAGCGCGGCGTCGGGGCTGCACACGACTGGTCCTGATGACCCACAGCTTCCAGGCGCCTGCGTTCTACGAGCGTCTGGGCTACGACAGAAAGTACGACATCGAAGACCGCCCGCTCGGGCACTCGAACATTGTCTATGCCAGGCGCCTGGACGCGGAAGCGTTCACCCGCTGAGCGGGGTTCTGTCCGCGTGTTTCGAACAGGCAGCCCCGTCGCGCTCAGAGCGTCGCGGCCAGCGCCTCGAGCTGGTCGGTGCATTTGCCCCAGCCTTCGTGAAAGCCCATCTTCTCGTGCGCTTCGCGGTCGGCGACGCTCCAGTGGGTGACACGCGCTGTGTAGCGGGTCTTGCCGCCGCCCAGGTCTTCGAAGGTGACGGTGCCAGTCATGAACGGCTTGGCCGACGGCTCCCAGGCGCTGACGTAGGCATCGGTGAACACGATGCGCTCGTTCTTCACCACATCGAGGTAGACGCCGGCATTCGGAAATTCCTGGCCATCGGGCCCGCGCATCACGATCAGGCTCGAACCGCCCGGACGGATATCGCTCTCGACCCGCGGCGTGGTCCACGGCTTGGGCGCGAACCATTGCTTGATCAGTTCGGGTTCGGTCCAGGCGCGATACAGCTTCTCGCGTGGCACATTGATCACCCGCTGCAGAACCAGCTCGCGGCTCTGATCGGGCTGGGGGGCGGCGGGCTGCGAATCTTCATTCACGCTGATCATCCAGCCCACGCCGAAGCGGTCGGTCAGCATGCCGAAGCACGGCGACCAGAAGGTCTTGCCCAGCGGCATGCGGACCTGGCCGCCCGCCGCCAGGGCGTTGAACCGCTGCTCGGCCTGGGCCGGGTCGACCGCGCTCACGGACAGCGTGATGCCATCGAAGCGCGCGGGTCCATCGCTCATCGCATCCGACGCCATGACCGTCGCGTCGTCGATCTGCAGCGTGCAATGCATGATCTTGCTGCCCCAGCCCTGCGGCAGGGGCATGGTTTGCGGCTGCGGGTTTTCGTCGAAGCGCAGCTTCATGATCAGCCGGGCGCCCAGCGCCTCGCCATAGAAGGCGATCGCTTCCTCGCAGCGGCCATTGAAGAACAGATAGGGCTGGATGCTCATGGTTTACCTCGGGGTGTGGGTTGGAGCAGAAATCCGGCGCATCAGCGGGAGCGCCGCCTGGAAGAAGGTTTGGCGGACCGTTTGGGAGCGGTGGAACCGAGCAGGCATTCGACATACCGCTTCAGGTGCGCCACGCATTGAGCGGCCACCTCGGGTCCGCCCTTGGCTTTGGCAAGAATGAACGCCCCCTGCAGCGTGGCCTGCGTGTAGAGCGCAAGGCTGTCGGGGCTCCAGTCGGCGTCGGGCGCATAAAGCGCCTTGGCTTGCGCAGCGATCAGCGCAATCGTGTCCGCATGGCCCTGGATGCCTTCGTCGCAGGCCTGCCGGATGTCCGGATGCGTGACGTAGGCTTCCTGGACCATCGTGCCCAGAAGGCAGGTGAAGTCCGGCACATCGCCCTGCAGCAGCTGCGCCCGGAAATCGATGTACGCCAGCAGCCGCGCCCGCGGATCGGCCACCTGCTGGTAAGGCGCGCCGGCGAACAGGCCGCCGGTGGTCTCGTTCCAGTGCCGGACCGCCTCGAGCGCGAGCTCGCCCTTGCCCTTGAAGTGATGGAAGAAGCTGCCCTTGGTGAGCCCTGCCGCCGCGCAGATGTCGTCCACGGTCGTCGCCGTGTACCCCTTGGTGCGGATCACATGCAGGGCCGCATCGAGCAGCTTCATCTTCGAATCGTGGGGCAAGGGGCTCATCACGTGCATACCAGGTAGTCGGTATGACAGCATACCTACCAGTCGGTATGCCTGCAAGCAGCACGGGAAGCGGCAGTCTTCGACCTCATTTTCAAGGCTCCACAAAAATGAGCGAGCCGACAATCGAATGGCTGCCAGGAGCAGCACAGCGACCTCGACCCGTACCCCGGTGCCGGAACGCTCTACCAGGCACGGCACCACCCAATGAAAGTCCTCAAATGAAACTCGGTACCAAGCTGTTCGGTGCCTTCCTGGTCGTGTCACTGTTCGGCGCCGCAGTCAGCGCCGTCCGCATACGAAACGCCAGCACGATCAACGACGCGAACGACCTGCTGTACTTGCAGGATCTGACGGGGCTGTCCGATGTCAAAGAGGCCAACATCGGGTTGCTGTACGTGGGGCGCTCGCTGCGCAATGCGCTTCTGGCTCCGTCAGATGCGCTGCGTGCCGAGGCGATGAGTCGCGTCGAATCGCGCATGAAGGAGGTCGAGGCAAACCTGAACAAGGCGCGTCCACTGTTCGTCAGCGAGGCCGCCAAGGCGAAGTTCGCGCTGACCGACCAGTACTGGCAGGCCTACAAGGCGGGCGCTTTAAAACTCGGGGCCATGGTGAAGACGATCCCGCTGTCCCAGAACTCGGAGATGTCAGGCTTCCTGTTCGGCGACTATGCCAAGCTCAGCAACGCGCTCGATGACTCGATGACCGTGCTTGCCCAGATCAAGGAGCAGAACGCCAAGCGCGCTTCCGAAGAGACAACGGTCCTCTATGAAAATGCCCGCACGCTGATGGTGCTGCTCGTGCTGACCGCGGTGGCCGGCGGCATCGGATTCGGATACTTTCTGGCCCGCTCGATCACCCGGCAGCTGGGCGCTGAACCCGAGGTTGCGGCCGACCTGGCCAAGCGGGTGGCCGAGGGCGATCTGACCACGCCGATCACCTTGCGAAAAGGCGATGAACAGAGCGTGATGGCGGCACTGCAGGCCATGCAGGCATCGCTGTCCGCGGTGGTTGCCAATGTGCGCGGAAACGCCGAAAGTGTGGCGACCGCCAGCGCGCAGATTGCGCAGGGCAACACCGACCTGAGTCAGCGCACCGAAGAGCAGGCCAGCGCGCTCGAAGAGACGGCAGCGACGATGGAACAGCTGAACTCCACCGTTCGCAACAACGCCGACAACGCCAAGCAGGCGAATCAGCTCGCGCAGAACGCCAGCGGCGTCGCCAGCAAAGGCGGCGCGGTGGTGGCGCAGATGGTCGACACCATGCACGGCATCAATGAAAGCTCCAAGCGGATCGCCGAGATCATCAGCGTCATCGACGGCATCGCCTTCCAGACCAACATCCTGGCGCTGAACGCCGCGGTCGAGGCGGCACGGGCGGGCGACCAGGGTCGCGGCTTCGCGGTAGTGGCCAGCGAGGTCCGCACTCTGGCCCAGCGAAGCGCCGAAGCGGCGAAGGAAATCAAGACACTCATCACGAACAGCGTCGAGCAGGTCGACAAGGGCAGCGCGCTGGTCGGCGAGGCCGGCGTGACGATGGAGGACATCGTTCGCGCCATCCAGCGTGTGACCGAAATGGTCTCGGATATCAGCCTCGCGAGCGTCGAGCAGAGCAACGGGGTGAGCCAGGTCGGTCAGGCTGTCTCGCAGATGGACCAGGTGACCCAGCAGAATGCGGCGCTGGTTGAAGAAAGCGCCGCGGCAGCCGAGAGCCTCAAGCAGCAGGCCGGACAGCTGGTGCAGCTGGTGAGCGTATTCAAGCTGAATCACCGGACCGAGGATGGCCACGGTCACGCTCGCGGCGCGGCCGTCGCCGGTTCAAGCAGAAACACGTCTGCCAGTCGTGCGGCGGTGCGTCCGTCCACGGGCAGTCGCGCAAAGTCGGCTGCCAAGCCGGCGGCGAGCGCGGAGCCCGTCGGGCAGCAGGAATGGGCCGAGTTCTGAAGCGGCGCGCTCGTCCCGGATTGCTGTCACCCGGGACGGTGACCAGATCCTCTCTATGAACCGGCGATCCGGTCGCGCGCCGCGGCACGCAGCCCGGCCGTGGCTGCCTCGTCGACCGCCCGACCGTCGGCGGCCAGAACCACGCCATACACCTCGCGTGCCGCCTGCGCGCTGACGATCTCGTCGCGCACATCGTCCAGCACCGCCTGCGGATCGCGTGCGTGCGGGTCGCCCCATCCGCCCCCGGCGCTGGACAGCACGCGGATTCGCGCCGGGCCGAGGTGCTGGATGCCGTACTGCGGCGGCGGCATCGACCCCCTGTCGCGGTCGATGACCTCCATCACCCCCGCCGCGCCCGTCAGCCCGCCGTTGACCCCGAAGCCCGATGGTCGCCCCACTCCTTCGGAACGGATGGCATGCGCGGTCGGCACGCTCAGATCACACAGGTAATCGACACCTGCGCCGCCGCGATACTCTCCGGCTCCGGCCGTGTCGGTGCGCAGTTCCTGGCGCAGGATGCGCACCGGATAAGCCTGCTCGTAACCCTCGACGTTGGGCAGCGTCAGCCCGCCCAGCGAAATCATCAGACCGATGCACTGAAAGCCGTCACGGCCCTTGACCGCACCGCCGCCCGACGATCCGTGCCAGTGGTACATCACGAAGAAGCGGCCCTTCTCGTCGGTGCCTGAACTCAGTCCGTAGCAGGCCTTGCCCCAGCCGGCGCAGGCCCGCTCCGGCATGGCCTGCGCCAGCGCTTTCCAGCAGGCGCTGATGATGTCGGTGGCCGGATAGACCGTGTTCATCGTCATCGGCGCCGGCGGTCGCGCATTCACGACGGTGCCTTCGGGCGCGATGATCGTGATCGGGCGGAACAGGCCGTCGTTGCGGGGCAGTGAATGGTCGAAGAAGGTAGACACCGCCACATACACCGACGAATAGGTGTTGGCCAGCGAGCTGTTCTTGAAGCCCATGATCTGCGGCGAGCTGCCGGTGAAGTCGAACACCATCTCGTCGCCCCGGATCTGCAGGGTGACCCGCACCGGCACATCGACCTTCTTGAAGCAGTCGGTGTCGCTGCCATCCTCGCCGAAGTAGGTGCCCGACGGCAGGGCCCGGATCTCGGCGCGCATGCGCGCCTCGCCGTGACGCAGCAGCGCATCGAAGTACGCCAGCCCTGTGTCCACGCTCAGTTCGCTGAGCATGGCCGCGACCCGTTCGCCTCCGATGCGGATCGAGCCCTGCATTGCGCTGAGATCGCCCTCCATCAGGTCGGGGCAGCGCGAATTGAGCAGCAGCAGGCGCATCAGGTCGCGCCGCAAAAGACCGCGCTCGACCAGCTTGAGCACCGGCAGGCGGATGCCCTCGTGGAAGATCTCGGTGGCCTCCGGGTTGTAGGTTCCGGCGGCGCCGCCGCCTATGTCGGACTGATGCGCGCGATTGCAGGTGAAGGCACAGAAGCGCCCGTCGACAAACACCGGCCGGATCATCGTCCAGTCGGGCAGATGATTGCCGCCGGCCTCGTAAGGGTCGCTGAGCAGGAACACATCGCCATCGGCAATGTCGTCGCCGAAATCGCGCAACACCGCCTTCAGTGCGAATCCGCCGCCGCCGCTGTGGATCGGAATGCCGTCGGCCTGCGCGATGATCTCGCCACGCGCGGTGGCGACAAAGCAGGTGAAGTCGTGGCTCTGGCTGAAGATCGGGCTGCGCGCGGTGCGCGTCATGATCCAGCCCATCTGGTGCGAGATGTGATCGACCTGTTTCTGGATGACCGCCAGCCGGATCGGGTCGATCGCCTGGCTGGTCGCAATGGCCAATGCGCTCATGCTTGCACCTCGCGATGTGAGGGAACGATCAGGTAGTTGCCACCCGCGGTCACATTCAGGCGCTGGCCCGCGTCGACCAGCAGCGTCGTGGTCTGTTCATCGACAATCGCCGGACCGGTCAGCGAGTGCCCTGGCCGCAGTCCGGCGCCATCGTGGATTGGCGTGGCCACCGTGCCGACGGCCTCGCTGATCCACACCGGGCGCATCGACCGGGCCTCGGGAGCGGCCGTCGAAGCGCCCGCCGGCAAGACCGGTGCGTGCAGGGTCAGCCGCCCGCGCGCCGCCACCTTCAGATTCAGGATCTCGATCTCGCCACCCGGCTGGAAATGTCCGAACAGCCGCTGGTGCGCGCTCTGGAAGGACTCGCGCACAGCCGCCGGGTCGACAGGCCGATCGCAGCCGATCACCACCGGCCACTGCTGGCCG
>DAONCJ010000083.1:0-10682 GCA_035401985.1 Burkholderiaceae bacterium
CGCGCTTCAGGTCCATCGGGTTCATGCCGGCGGCGACGAACTTCATGCCTTCGCGCACGATCGCCTGAGCCAGCACGGTGGCGGTGGTGGTGCCGTCACCGGCGTTGTCGCTGGTCTTGGAAGCGACTTCCTTGACCATCTGCGCGCCCATGTTCTGGAACTTGTCCTTGAGCTCGATTTCCTTGGCCACCGAGACACCGTCCTTGGTGACGGTCGGGGCGCCGAAGCTGCGCTCGAGCACAACGTTGCGGCCCTTGGGGCCCAGCGTGACCTTGACGGCGTTGGCCAGGATGTTCACACCCTCGACCATCTTGTGACGGGCATCGTCGTGGAAAAGTACTTGTTTGGCTGCCATGTTTCAGACTCCTTGCGATTTTGATTCGGCGGATAGACGAAGGGACGGTTGGTTCCGGCTCGTCACTCGACGACGGCCATGATGTCTTCTTCGCGCATCACGAGCAGCTCGTCGCCGTCGACCTTGACGGTCTGGCCGCTGTACTTGCCGAAGAGGACCTTGTCGCCCACCTTGACGCCCAGGGGGCGCAGCTTGCCGTTGTCATCGACCTTGCCGTTGCCGACCGCCAGGACTTCGCCCTGGTCAGGCTTTTCGGCGGCGTTTTCAGGGATGACGATGCCCGACGCGGTCTTGCGCTCGGTATCGAGGCGCTTGATGATGACACGGTCGTGGAGGGGACGAAGTTTCATACGTTGGCTCCTAACGCTCTGAACAGAATGGGTTTTTTAAAATCTTGAGGCGTCCTGGAACAGGGCCCCGGGCACCGGTGGGCTCAGATCGCGGATCTGCGTTGCTAGCACTCACCGGTTGCGAGTGCTAATAGTAAGGGCTTGACGGCCGGATTTCAAGTCCTTGCCTTGCGCTGCTTCGACTAAGCTGCCGGCATGGCTGGGCGGCATGCCCTTTTCAAGGGGCGGTGGTCCCGGTCGCAGTTGGCAGCAGTTGGAGCAGTTGTTCGATGAAGATGGAGCCAGGCCTGTTTGCGGAGGCGACCGAAAGGGAAGTCAATCGGCTGGCACGCCGCATCTTTCTGACCTTTGGTGTCTGTGTCGCGGTGGCCGGCGCGTTCCTGCTGGCCGTGCTGATGATTCTGCAGCCGCTGCCGCGATACCGCGACCTGTCCTGGGTCATGCTGTTCGTGGTGGCCAGCTGGCTGCTGGCAGCCGGCCTTGCCTACCGGGGCTACGTCCGGCCGGCGATCGGCCTGGGTCTGGTGGGTGCGATCGGCGGTGTGGGCGCCTGCGCAACGGCGCTGCAGACGGGCATCCAGGCACCGATCCTGTCCTTCCTGCCGGTCGTGATCATGCTGGCCGGCGTGCTGTCCACCGTGCGCTTCGCCGCGCTCATGGCCGCTTTGTCCGGTGCAACGGTAGGTGCGCTCTACCTGCTCGAGCATCTGGGCGCCATCAACCGCGTTGAAGCCGCCACTGGAAGTGTGCCGCTGCACTTGCTGCTGGGCCAGTTTCTCCCGCTGGCTTCCGGCCTGCTCGGTGCGGTGCTGGTGTCGCGCCTTCTCGTCCGGGCGTTGAGCGGGGCGATCGAGCAGGAGCAGCGTTTCAAGGCCTTGCTCGACATCGGCTCCGACTGGTACTGGGAGCAGGACGCCGAGTTGCGCTACAGCTACCTTTCAGACTCGTTCCGGCAGGTGACCGGCGTGGATCCGAAGGAGCGCATCGGTGCGCGGCGCGGCGAGTATCCCCGTGTCGTCGTCGACGAAGCGGCAGCCCGTGCGCATCGGGACGATCTCGAGGCGCACCGGCCATTCCGCGACTTCATCACCGCGCGAACCAATCCGGACGGCGCCTTGCGCTACTTTTCGGTGTCGGGGCAGCCCCGTTTCGATGCGGCCGGACAATTCCGTGGCTATTGGGGCGCCACCCGCGAAGTCACCCCCGATATTCAGGCCAGGCAGTCGCTTGCCGCCAGCGAAGAGCGCTATCGCAGTCTCTTCGTCGACTCTCCGGTCGCGATCGTGCTCACCCGTCAGCGCACCATCCTAGCCATCAACATCGCCGCGGCGGCGCTGTTCGAACAGTCCAGTGCCGACCTGGCAGGGCAACCGGCCGCCCGCCTGTTTCACGAACGCCATCGTGACGAACTGGCCCGGCGAGCCTCCGCCCTTGCCGCCTTGCCGTACGGGCGCTCGTTGCCGATTGTCGAACTCGAGATCGTTCTGCCGGGCGGCCGCTCGGGCATGGTGCAGGCAGCCAGCGCCTCGATCCGGCTGGCCGACGGTCCGGCCATTCAGACGACGCTGATCGACGTGTCGGCGGTACGCCGGGTGGAGGCGGCCCTGCAGCATTCCGAGGCGCTGCTGGCCCAGATCTACCAGACCACGGCCGATGCCGTGGTGCTCACCGACATCGACACGCTGATGGTCCAGTTCGTCAATCCGGGCTTCACCAGCATGCTCGGCTATCGTCCCGAGGACATTGTCGGCCGTCGGCCCGACGAAGTGGGGATCTGGCTGCGCGACGAGGAGCGGCGCGCCATGCAGGCGCAGGTCAACGAATTCGGCGAGACCCGCGACTTTCAGGCATCGTTCCGCAGGCGCGATGGCGGCGTCGTCGTCAACCAGGTTTTCGCCAGCCGGTTCAGCGCGGGCGGTCGTCGATATGTGCTGATCGTCGGCCGGGATGTGACCGAATCCGAGCGGATCCGCCTTCTGCAGCAGGCCATCCTCAACAATGCGTCGATCGGTATCGCAGTCACCCAGCACCGCCGCTTCGAGCACGCTAATCCCATGTTCCTTTCCATGTTCGGGTGGGGTGCCGGTGAACTCATCGGCCAGCCCACGGACGTCGTGTGGACGTCTTCCGAGGAATTCGACGAGATTGCCGCGCGTGTCACGCCGGCTCTGGAGCGCGGGGAGCGGGTCGAAGTGACCGAACGGATGCGGCGCCGGGACGGCACGCTGTTCTGGAGCCGGATCCGCGCGCAGGTTCTCGATCCGGAGCATCCCGCGACAGGCGGTGTGGTCTGGATCAGTGAGGACATCACCGACGAGCGCGAGGCGCAGCAGGCGCTTGCCGCCGCGAAGGACCAGGCCGAGGCCGCCAGCCGCGCCAAGAGCGCCTTCCTTGCCAACACCAGCCACGAGATCCGCACGCCGCTCAACGGCGTGGTCGGACTGGCGCGACTGGCCCGGGACTGCGGCGATGCGAAGGTGCGCGACGGCTACCTGCATCGGCTGGTTGAAAACGCCGAGGGACTGTCGGAGATCATCTCCGACATCCTGGACTTGTCCAAGATCGAGGCCGGCAAGCTGACGCTCGAATCGGTCGCCTTCGATCTGCCGCGGCTGCTCGAGTCGGTGTACCGCGCCTTCTCCGAGTCGGCGCGCAGCGGTGGCCTCGCATTCGACGTCGAGATCGAGTTGCATGCCGACGGGTCGCCGGTGCGCTGGGTCTTCGGCGATCCGGTCCGGCTTCGTCAGATCCTCAGCAATCTGGTCGCGAACGCGATCAAGTTCACCGAACGCGGGTCCGTGAGGCTGAGTGCCCGCCGGGGCGAAGGGGACCTGATCACGTTCGACGTGCACGACACCGGCATCGGACTGGACGGGGACACGGCATCGCGCCTGTTCACGCCCTTCACGCAGGCCGACGTCTCGACCACGCGCCGCTTTGGCGGCACGGGGCTCGGCCTGTCGATCTGCAAGGAGCTGACCACCCTGATGGGTGGTCGGATCGGCATCGACAGCAAGCCCGGCGAGGGCAGCCGCTTCTGGGTCGAGGTCGCGCTGCCAGCGGCCGATCCCGCCGCGGTCAGCGAGGCGGACATTGAGCCGCCTCGACAGTTCGCCGGCGCGCGCGTGCTGCTGGTCGAGGACAATGAGCTGAATCGCCTGATCGCCTCGTCGATGCTGCAAAGCTGGGACATCGATGTGCAGGAGGCGGTCGACGGCGAAGAGGCGCTGGCTCTCGTGGAGAGCGCGAACGGGCGCTTCGATCTTGTCCTGATGGATATCCACATGCCGGGGATGAGCGGATACGAAGCGACCGAACAGCTGCGCCGCAAGTTCGGTGCGGCCGAGCTTCCGATCGTGGCGCTGACCGCCGCTGCGCTGGCCTCGGAACAGGCGCATGCACTGTCTGTGGGCATGAACGATTTTGTTCCGAAGCCCATTGATGTCGAGCAATTGCGAACGGTTGTTTCACGCTGGCTGCGGCGCAGTGCGTCGGCCCGCGATAATTGAATAGAATCCGGCTGTCGTTCGAATCGCATTCGCATCGACGCGTCCGGCCGTTCAGGCCTGCATTGCCCGTTATCCCCTTCACGCATCGACCCACGGAGGTCCCGCTGCATGCAGCAAAGGCTCGTAGCGCCGATCGAGCATGAGTTTCGCACGCTGGTTTCGCGTGCGGCCGTGGCCTTCGGCCTTGCGCTGCTGGTCGGCACTGCGCTGATCGTCAATGGCGTCCTTGCCTTTTCTGCACCCGTCACACAGGCGATCGCGATCGCGCTCACCGGCTGGCTGCTCGGCGGATTCGTTGCAACGGCGTGGCTTGCGCGCACGGCGCATCTGCGCCTGCCCGTCTGGCTGAGCAGCCTCGCCGCGATAGCCGGTATTGCCTATGCGCTGGCCGACCAGGGCCTGCTCAGCGGCGGCGTGCCGCCACTGCCGCCAGTTCCCTTCGGGGTCCGGGTAGGGGGACCGACGCTGCTGCTGGCCGGCGGCGTCGCCTCGGCGCTGCTGCTGGCGTGGGTGGCGCAGGTCGCCCTGCGTGGCGCCATCGAACGCGAGGCGCGCTTCCGGGCGCTGCTCAGCATCGGCACCGACTGGTACTGGGAGCTCGACCGCGAACTGAAGGTGACGACCGTGGCTTCGTCCCAGGGCGGCAAATCGTTCCCGCACGAGCTTGTGCTGATGGGCCGGCGCCCCTGGGAGGGTGCGCTCGAGGCATCGGCCGAGGCCTGGTCGATGCTGCAGAACACCATGCTGACCCATCAGCCTTTCCGTGACTTCATCGTCTCGCGTCGTCGCGGGCCCGATGCCGTGCTCGAGCATTACGCCGTGAGCGGCGAACCGCGCATCGTCGCGGGCCGCTTTGCCGGTTTCTGGGGCGTGGTGCGCAAGGTCACCATCGAGGTCGAGGCGCGCCGGGCGCTGGCCGCCGCCAAATCACAGGCCGAGCAGGCCAGTCGGGCCAAGACCGCCTTTCTGGCCAATACCAGCCACGAGATGCGCACGCCGCTGCACGGTGTGCTGGGGCTTGCCCGCCTTGCCCGCGAATCGCGTGACGAGCGCGTGCGCCAGGGCTATCTCGACAGCCTTCTCGAGAGCGCACAGGCGCTGTCCTGCACGATCTCCGATGTGCTCGATGTGTCGCGCATCGAGGCCGGGCGGCTGGCGATCCAGCATGCGCAGTTCGACCTGCCCGCGCTGCTCGCCGGCCTTCAGCGCACTTTCGACGAAGCCGCGCGGCGCAAAGGGGTCGCCCTGCGCCTGAGCGTCGAAACGTCACTGCCGCGTCAGGTCGAAGGCGACTCGCTGCGCGTGCGGCAGGTGCTCGACAGCCTGGTGGGCAATGCGGTGAAGTTCACCGATCGCGGACTGGTTCAGGTCCGGGTTGAAACCGCCGCGCCCGACCGCATCCGCTTCGTCGTCACCGACACCGGTCCCGGCGTGGCGCCCGAACTGCTCGAGCGCCTGTTCGAACCCTTCACCCAGGCCGACGAGTCCGACACCCGGCGCGTCGGCGGTCTGGGCCTCGGCCTCTGGATTGCGCGCCAGCTGACCGAGCGCATGGGTGGTGAGATCCACGCGGTCAGCACGCCGGGCCTGGGCAGCAGCTTCCGCGTCGAGCTGCCGCTGCCCGAGTGCGAGGCCGCTCCGGCCATGCCGCCTCGGTACCCTTCGCGCCGTGCCGTTGTCGCAGGGCTTCGCGTGCTGCTGGTCGAGGACAACGCACTCAATCGCCTCATCGCCTCGACGATGCTGCGCGAGAACGGCGTCATCGTGGTCGAGGTGGGTGACGGTGAAGAGGCGGTCGCTGTTGTCGAGTCCGGCGCCGGCCCGTTCGATCTGGTGCTGATGGACCTGCAGATGCCGGGCATCACCGGCTACGAGGCGACCCGGCGGCTGCGCCAGCGGCACGACGCCGCCAGCCTGCCGATCGTTGCACTCACGGCCGCCGCGCTCGACAGCGAGCGCGCCCAGGCGCTGGCTGTCGGAATGAACGATTTCATCGCCAAGCCGGCTGACGCGAATCAGCTGCTCGAAGCCGTGGCCCGCCATGCGCGGGCCGCTTCACCGGTCAGGGTGCGAGCAGGTACCTGACGGACAGCACGCCCTGGATGCGGCCGATCGACTCGATCGCGCCTCGGGGCACCTCGCTGTCCACATCGACGAGCGTGTAGGCCATCTCGCCGCGCGACTTGTTCAGCATGTTGCGGATGTTCAGGTTGGCCTGCGCCATCGCGGTCGAGATCTGCCCGAGCATGTTGGGCACATTCGCATTGGCGATCGCCACCCGGAAGGCCGATTCGCGCGGCGCGACGGCGTCCGGAAAGTTCACCGCATGCCGGATGTTGCCGTGCTCGAGATAGTCACGCAGCTGATCGGCGACCATCTGCGCGCAGTTGTCTTCGGCTTCCCGCGTGCTCGCGCCCAGGTGCGGCAGGGCAATGGCGCGCGGATGGCGATGGATCGCGGGGCCCGGGAAATCGCAGACGTAGCACCGCAGGCGTTCGGCGGCGAGCGCGGCCAGCAGCGCGTTGTCATCGACCACGCCCTCGCGCGAAAAGTTCAGCAGCACCGCGCCGGGGCGCATGGTCTCGAGCGACTGCGCATTGATCAGGTGCCGGGTCGCGTCCACCAGCGGCACGTGGATGCTCACGAAATGCGAGGCCTTCAGCAGTTCGGCCACCGAGTGCGCCTTGCGCACCTGGGCCGGCAGGCTCCACGCCGCGTCGACCGTGATGTCGGGGTCGTATCCGATCACGTTCATGCCCAGCCGGATCGCCGCGTCGGCCACCAGGCAGCCGATCCGCCCCAGGCCGATCACCCCCAGCGTGTGGCCGGACAGCTCGAAGCCGGCGAACGCCTTCTTGCCGTCTTCGACCCGCGAGTCCATGTTCGGGTCGCTTGCGTCCAGACCGGCCACGAACTGCAGCGCGGCCGGCAGATTGCGCGCGGCCATCAGCATGCCGGCCAGCACCAGCTCCTTCACAGCGTTGGCGTTGGCGCCCGGGGCGTTGAACACCGGAACCCCGCGGGCGCTCATGGCGGCCACCGGAATGTTGTTGGTGCCCGCGCCGGCGCGGCCGATCGCCCGGACCGAGCCTGCGATGTTCATCGAGTGCATGTCGGCAGAGCGCACGAGAATCGCATCGGGTTCGGCGATGTCCTTGCCGACTTCGTAGAGTTCGGAGGGCAGCCGCTTCAGGCCATGGGCCGAGATCTGGTTGAGGACTTGGACGCGATACGCTTTTGCCATGGGAGATCTTTAGTCTGTCGGATGACCGAGTTGGAAGTTGTTGCGGCCGGTGCGGTCTCGGCCGCGCAGCAGCCACAACGGGCGGGAACTGAAATCAACGAGATAGCCGCTGGCCGCACCGCTGTGCTGCGGGCCTCGGTCGAGCAGGGATGTGCCCGGCATGTAGCGGATCGCCACGCCGGCGCGTCGCCTGGCGGATCGGTTGGCGTGCGAGCCATGGACCAGGTAGACATCGTGCATCGACATCTGGCCCGCCTTCAGCTCGATGGCACGTGCGCAGCCCTCGTCGACGAGGGCGTCGTCCAGGCGCTGGTTCAGCACGATGTCTTCACGCGCGTCGCGCAGATGGGGCTGCAGTTGGCGGTGTCTGTGAGACCCGGGCACCACCCGCAGGCATCCGTTCTCGACGCTGGAGTCGTCCAGCGCGACCCAGACCGTGCAGGTGGCCAGCGGGCGGATCGGCCAGTAATGACCGTCCTGATGCCAGGGCACCGCCATGCCGTCGCCACCGGGCTTGCAGAAGATCTGGCATCCCCAGAGGATCACATCGTCGCCGATCAGCTGGGACACCCGGTCGACAATGCCCTTGTCGCGCGCCAGCGCCAGGAAATCGGCGCTGCCGCGGACCCCTTCGGCGTTGCGCCCCTCGATATGCGCGCTGACCAGACGCTCCGGGCGGATGCCTGGGTTGTCCTTCAGCAGCCGATCGAGCGTTGAGCGCAGCGACAGCAGGTGATCCGCGGAGAGCTGATAGTCGGGAACGACGATGCCGTCCTGGGCGTAGGCCTGCAGCTCATCGCCGGACAACAGATTGGCCAGCGGGCGGATGTTTTCGGCGGTTTCGGTCATGGCCGCGATGATCACCGCACGGGAGTGCCCAGGCGCCGTCGGATTGCGACAAACTGAAACATCAGCGGGGCCGCGCGGCAGAGGGGGCACGAAACAGGCGGGCGGGGCGGTGGAGGGGCATCTGGGTGCGGGCGGTCAGCAAAGGGCTGCAAGGATAGCCAATTGGGCGTTGTGGTGCTTGAACCTGCCGATAGACGAAGATCAATGCGTCTCGGCGACAAGCAGCCGATCATGAAGCTGCGCATCCGGTGACCGGGCACCGATGCGAGCCACAGACCCACCCGGCACAGGAGGCTGATCGTGTTCAGAAAAATACTGGTTCCCACCGACGGTTCCGAACTGTCCAGCAGCGCGGTCGCGGCATCGCTGAAGCTCGCCGAAGAGAATGGCGCCTCGATCGTCGCGCTCAACATCCAGCCGACCTACCGGCCGCCGATCGTGGCCGAAGTGCCGGTCGCGGACTTTTATTCGCAGGAGGAATACGAGAAGGGTGCGCTGGAAGTCGGAGGCAAGCTGCTCGCCGATGTCGCGGCGCTGGCCAAGGCAGCGTCGGTGCCCTGCAAGACCGTGGTTCAGATGGACGCCAGCCCCTGGGAAGCCATCATCCGCGTCGCGCGCGATGAAGCCTGCGATCTGATCTTCATGGCCTCGCATGGCCGCCGGGGCATGGCCGGCCTGCTGCTGGGCAGCGAGACCCAGAAGGTCCTGACCCACTGCAAGATTCCGGTTCTGGTGTATCGCTGATCGGCTTGGCCGCCTGCCCCGCGGGGCGGGCGGAGTTGAGCAACGGGCCTTCAGGCGATCTTCGAGTAGGTGGCGCCCGACGGGCCCTGACGCAGATAACGGTCGAAGGCCATGGCCACGGCGCGCACCAGCAGCCGACCCTTGGCCAGCACTTCGATGCCACTGGCATCGATCCGGATCGCTCCGGCGTCATGCATCGGCTGAAGGTCGGCGATCGCATCGGCGAAGTACTCGGACGCCGTGATGCTGTGCGCCTGCTCGATCGACGGCCACCAGACCCTGAAATTGCACATCAGCGACTGGATCACATCGCGGCGGATGAAGTCGTCGGCGCCCACGGAGATTCCGCGGCAGATCGGCAATTCGCCGCGCCCGACGCGATCGTAGTAGGCCGACAGCGTTTTCTCGTTCTGCGCGTAGACCGATCCGACCGAGGAGATCGCCGAGACGCCCAGCGCGATCAGATCGCCGCTGTCGTGTGAACAATAGCCCTGGAAATTGCGATGCAGCCGACCCTCGCGCTGGGCGACGGCCAGCTCGTCGTCGGTGCGCGCGAAGTGATCCAGGCCGAGGTAGACATAGCCGGCCGCACCAAACATCTGGACCGCCCGCTCGAACAGTTCGGCCCGCACGGTGGCGCTCGGCAGTTCGGCCTCGTGGATGCGTCGCTGGGGCTTGAAAAGCTGCGGCAGATGGGCGTACTGGTACAGCGCCACCCGGTCGGGACCGGCCGCGATGGTCAGTTCCAGCGTGCGCTCGAAGCCGGCCACTGTCTGCTTGGGCAGCCCGTAGATAAGATCGGCGTTGATCGAATGAAAGCCCGCCTCGCGGGCGGCCTGCATCAGTTCGCGCGTTTCCTCGTAGGGCTGGATGCGATTGACGGCCGCCTGAACCGCCGGATCGAAATCCTGGATGCCCAGGCTGCAGCGGTTCAGCCCGAGCGCGCGCAGCGTCCACAGCCGCTTCGGAGTGACTGTGCGCGGATCGATCTCGATCGAGTATTCGCCGTCGGGGGCGACATCGAAGTGCCGGCCTATGGCCTCGAAGATCTGCGCGAATTCCTCGTCCAGCATGAAGGTCGGCGTGCCGCCACCGAAGTGGATGTGGGACAGCCGCTGATCGCGCCCGATCAGGGAGGTGACGAGTTCCATCTCGCGCAGCAGCGCGCTGACGTACTCGGTCGACTTCTCCTGGTGCTTGGTGCCGATCTTGTTGCAGCCGCAGTAGTAGCAGATCGTGCGGCAGAACGGCACGTGCATGTACAGGCCGAGCGGCGCGCCGCGGCGCCCGGCGCGCTCGAGCAGCGCCTGCGCGTAGTCGGCCGGCTCGAATCGCGCCTGGAAGCGGTCGGCGGTCGGGTAGGACGTGTAGCGCGGACCCCGACCGCCGAACCGGGCAACGAGCCCGTGATCGATGACCAGGTCGGTGGAGTCCGGCTTCGGGGGCAGTGCGATGGTCTGTTGCATGACGCCAGTCTGTTCGACGGGCCGTGCTCCCGCATTGAAAAACCGCAATCGCTGCGATTCAGCACCCGCGCACTGCTAGAAGCCGGCGTCGCGCTCCGGGGTGGCCGATATCTTGTGGATGCTGATGTCGGCGCCTTCGAATTCCTGCTCTTCGTCCAGCCGCAG
>DAONCJ010000084.1:0-10635 GCA_035401985.1 Burkholderiaceae bacterium
GCACCTGCACCTGCACCTGCACCATCACCCGCCGGCGTCTCCGAACAGGCGCTGCTGTATGCCGTCTCGTCGATCGGCGCACCGACCGCGTACGCACTCGGCGCGACCGGCGCGGGCGTCACCGTCGCCGTGCTGGACACAGGGATCAGCACCCATTCCGAGTTCACCGGCCGGATCGGGGCGAAGTACGACGCGACCACAGGCACGGCGGGCAGCGCTCTGGATGGCAACGGACATGGCACGCACGTGTCAGGCATCATCGCGGCGAACCGAAATGACGTCGGCATGCACGGCATCGCCTACGGAGCGCAGATCCTGCCCGTCAAGGTGATGGACGATGCCGGCGCCGGCAATACCGGCTGGCTTGATGCGGGCATGCGCTGGGCCGTGGACAACGGGGCGCGGATCACCAATCTGTCGCTTGCCGCCACGGCGGAGTACGGCCCGTCGGCGCTTCAATACGCAGTCGGCCGCGGGGCGCTGATCGTTGCCGCCGCCGGCAACCGCGGCCAGGCCAATCCAGACTGGCCGGCACGCTTTGCTTCGCAGACATGGGCCAACGGCCAGATCATCGCTGTGGTGGCGGTCGATCGGAACAACCAGATTGCCAGCTTCTCGAACCGTGCCGGCGATGCGCAGAACTTCACGCTGGCAGCGCCCGGCGTTGACCTGGTGTCGACCTATTCGGGTGGCTATGCCTCCTGGAGCGGCACCTCGATGGCTGCACCGGTCGTCGCGGGCGCCGCGGCGCTGGTCAGCAGCCGCTGGTCCTACCTGTCCGCGCGCGACGTCGCCAACATCCTCTTCACCACCGCCCGGGACCTGGGCGCGCCCGGCACCGACGCCATCTATGGCCGGGGTCTGGTCGATGTCGAACGGGCGATGCAACCGATCGG
This sequence comes from Burkholderiaceae bacterium, assembly GCA_035401985.1. GTDB lineage: Bacteria > Pseudomonadota > Gammaproteobacteria > Burkholderiales > Burkholderiaceae_E > Quisquiliibacterium. The sequence continues at coordinate 897 of DAONCJ010000084.1, forward strand.
CACCGTGACGACCCCGACCACCACGGGTGGCACGGTGACGCTGACCGGATCAGCGACAGGCGGCGCGGTCGGTTCCGCCATGACTCGCGCGGCGGCCGCCGGCATGCTCAAGGTGTCGGGCTTCGACAGCGCCGGGCGCGATTTCGCGGTCGACCTCGGCCGTGCCGTGATGCCCGTGACGCCGCTGCGAGCGGGCGAGATCGGCGAACTCTTCCGCCCGCTTCATGCCGCGATTCCCGAGGCCGGAGAGCCGCGCCAGCGCCTGCAGCTGATCCGGGGCAGTGCCTTCGGCGTGGCGCCAGTCGCCCATCTCGGACTGATGGAAAACGCGCTCGGCCTGACGGGTCAGGTCCGGTTGGCCGCCGGCTGGTCGTTCGCCCCCTCGTTCGCGATCCAGCCTGAAAAGGCGTCGGCCGCGAGCTTTGCGCTGCGCTACACGCTCGACACCAGCCTCGTGGGCATTGCGGTCGCCTCGATGGCCGAGACGCAGACCCACCTCGGGACCCTCGCTTCGGGCGCGCTGGCGATGGGCCATTCATCCACCCAGGCGGTCGCGCTGTTTGCTCAGACATCGATCGGATCGAAAGCCGAGGCGGCCGTTTCGGTCTCGTTCGGCCAGACGCCGGCGCAGCAGGGATCCCTGCTGTCGACCAGTACTGCCTCCAGTCAGGCGGTGAAGGCGACATTGTCCGGGCGCGACCTGCTGGCGCAGGGCGATCGCTTCGCGGTCAGCCTCGAGCAGCCGATGCGTGCGACCGGCGGGACGCTGAGCATCCGCAGGATGGTCGGCGCCGACGAGTCGGGTCAGGCTGTGATGGCTACGGACACGGTATCCCTTGCAGCGACTGGCCGCGAGTTGCGCCTGGGCTTCGCTTATGCGATACCGGCGGGACGCCAGACGATCCTGCAGCTCGGTGCGCTGCTGCGCCGTGCACCGGGCCATGTGGCCGGGGCGCCCACCCAGCGCGCCGCCACCGTGCAGGTGCTCCACCGTTTCTGAAGAACTGTCCGCATGCGCTTTGGTCTGATCATCATCGGCGACGAGATCCTGTCAGGCAAACGCCAGGACAAGCACTTTCCCAGGATCCTCGAGCTGCTCGATGCGCGGGGCCTTCGCCTTTCGTGGGTGCGCTACCTGGGCGACGAGCGCGACCGGCTGGCTGCTGCGCTGCGCGAGTCGTTTGCCGGCGCAGAGCCGGTGCTGTCCTGCGGAGGCATCGGCGCGACACCCGATGACCACACCCGGCAGGCCGCAGCCGCTGCCCTGGGTGTGCCGCTGGTCCTGCATCCGCAGGCCGAGCAGCTGATCACCGAGCGGACTCAGGAGATGGCCCGCGACGGCAAGGGCAGCACCGACATGACCACGCCCGAGAATCGTCAGCGCCTGAAGATGGGCGAGTTTCCCGAAGGCGCTTCCATCATCCCCAATCCGTTCAACCGGATTCCCGGCTTTTCGATCCGTCAGCATTACTTCGTCCCGGGCTTTCCGGTGATGGCCTGGCCGATGATCGAATGGGTGCTCGATCATGATTTCGCCCACCTGCACCATCGTGAGCCGCGCGGCGAACGGTCGCTGCTGCTGTTCGAGGTGCCCGAGTCGGCGGCCACGCCACTAATGGAAGCAGTCGAGGCAGGCCATCCGGGTATCACGGTCTTCTCGCTGCCTTCCGTCGGCAGCGCCGGAATGCGTCGGCACATCGAATTGGGCGTCAAGGGGCCGGTGGACCTGCTGGACGCCGCCTGGCTTGAGCTCGAGCGCGGCGCCCGTCGACTGGGTGAGGTCGTGCTGCCGGGCTGATCGCGCCGGCTGGCGGCACGCTCCGTCGCGATGTTCGGCGATGCCGAACGCAGGTCTTGTGGCTCTGCGGGACGGCTCGCATACTGCCCAGCCATGACTGCGGGAAGCCTGTGAGACAGATCGTCGACCGGATCGGGTCCATCCTGGCGCTGTACTCGTTCGAGCAGCCGGAATGGGGCGTGAGCGCCATCGGTGTGCGCCTCGGGCTGCCCAAGAGCAGCGTCAGCGAACTCCTCTCGAGCTTGGCCGCCCAGGGTTTCGTCGAACGCACGCCGCGCGGGCGCTATCGGCTTGGCTGGCGCCTGTTCGAGCTCAATCACGTGCTGCTCGAGTCCAAGCCGCTGGTGCGCGAGGCTCGTCGCGCGATGCAGGAACTGGTCGAGCGGCACGGCGAGTCGAGCCACCTGATGGTGCTCGATCGGCACCAGGCGGTCATCGTCGAAAAGGTCCAGGCCACGCTGGCGACCCAGATCCTCATGTCGCGCGTCGGACTGCGTCTGCCGGCCCATTGTTCGGCCTGCGGCAAACTGCTGCTGGCCTGGCGGCCCTGGACCGAGGTGTCGCAGATGTTCGAACAGATCGAACTGATCCGCTTCACCCCCGCCACGCTGACCGACCTGGAAGCGCTCGAACGTGAATTGAAAACGATCCGCCACGCCGGCGTCGCCTTCGATCATGAAGAGATCGTTCCGGGTCTGTCCTGTGTGGCCGCCCCGGTGCGCGATGCGACGGGCGAGCCGGTCGCCGGCATCAGTCTGTCGGTCCCGACATATCGATTCATCGGCGGCGAAGACGCATACGTGCGTCTCATTGCCAACACGGCCTGGCGGATTTCCTGCCGGCTGGGATACTCGGGGCCGCCGCCTGCGGCCAGCGATCTGGACCGGGCCGCGACCAGCCGCCCGGATGCGCTCACAGCCAATACCTGACTTCACTGAAGGCTCCCACATGAACATGCCCACCGACCCTGGATTGCGCGAGGTCTCCCTCGACGACAAGTACGACGCCACCGAGGGGCGCGTGTACATCACCGGCACGCAGGCACTGGTGCGCCTGCCGCTGATGCAGCGCGAGCGCGATGTCGCCGCGGGACTGAACACCGCTGGCTACATCAGCGGCTATCGCGGCTCGCCGGTGGGCGGTTATGACCAGGCGCTCTGGAAGGCCGCCAAGCAGCTCGAGTCGCATCACATCCGCTTCGTGCCCGGCCTGAACGAAGACCTGGCCGCGACGGCGATCTGGGGCACGCAGCAGGTCAACAGTTTCCCGGGCGCAAAGTACGACGGCGTCTTTTCGATCTGGTATGGCAAGGGGCCGGGGGTCGACCGCAGCGGCGATGCCTTCCGCCACGCCAATCAGGCGGGCACGTCGCCCCATGGCGGTGTGCTGGCGGTAGCCGGCGACGACCATGGCGCCAAGTCGTCGACCGTTGCCGCGCAGACTGATTTCATCTTCAGCGCGGTCAGCATCCCGGTGCTGGCCCCGGCCACGATCCAGGACTACATCGATCTCGGGCTGCATGGATTCGCGCTGTCGCGGTTCTCTGGCCTGTGGGTCGGCATGAAGGCGGTGACCGACACCATCGAGACGGCGGGCATCGTCGACGTCAGCGCCTCGCGGATCGCGCCGGTGCTGCCCGTGCTGGCCGACACGCCGCCCGGGGGCCTGAACCTGCGTCTGCCCGACGACCCCTTCCGCAAGCTCGAGGAGCGCCTGGCGCGCTACAAGCTGCCGGCGGCACTGGCCTATGCGCGGGCCAACCGGCTCGACGCGAATGTGTTCGGCCGCGAGGATGCGCATCAGGGCGGCGGACCGTGCCAGCTCGCGATCGTCAGCAGCGGCAAGAGCTGGCTCGATGTCATGCAGGCGCTGGCCGACCTGGGCATCGACGACGCGAGTGCCAAGCGCATCGGTCTGAAGGTCTTCAAGGTGGCCATGCCCTGGCCGCTCGAGCCGCAGGGTCTGCGCGAGTTCTGTGCTGGCGCCGCCGAGGTGCTGGTGATCGAGGAGAAGCGCTCGCTGATGGAGGCGCAGATCAGGGACCACCTGTACGACCTGCCGCAGCGCCCGAACGTGGTGGGCAAGCGCGATGCGCAGGGTGCCCCCTGCGTGCCGGACTTCGGCGAGCTGTCGCCGGTGTTCTGCGCGCGCCTGATCGCCTCGCGGCTGCGTCTGCTGGCCGACAGCGGTCCGGTCGACGAACAGCGCGGCGTGTACGTCGACGACGTGCGCGCGCGGGTCGACGCCCGTCTGGCGATCCTCGAGGCCAAGGAGCGTGCCGGTGCCCGGACCTTCGAGGTCATCGAGCGCATTCCGTACTTCTGTTCCGGCTGCCCGCACAACAGTTCGACCAAGGTGCCCGAGGGCTCGCGCGCAGGCGCCGGCATCGGCTGCCACTACATGGCGCAGTGGATGGACCGCTCCACCTCCACCTTCACCCAGATGGGCGGCGAGGGCATGAACTGGGTCGGCCAGGCGCCCTTCACCCAGACTGCGCACATCTTCCAGAACCTTGGTGACGGCACCTACAACCACTCGGGCGCGCTGGCGATCCGGCATGCGGTGGCCACCGGCACCCGGATGACCTACAAGATCCTGTTCAACGACGCCGTCGCCATGACCGGCGGGCAGACCCATGACAGCCAGCTGACGCCGGGCGCGATCGCCCGCCAGGTGCGCGCCGAAGGTGTCCGCAAGGTCGTCGTAGTGACCGACGAGCCGCAAAAGTATCCGGCCGGTTACTTCGACGCCGACATCGCTGTTCATCACCGCACCGAACTCGATGCGGTGCAGCGGCAGTTGCGCGACGAAGAGGGCGTCACCGTGCTGATCTACGATCAGACCTGCGCGGCCGAAAAGCGGCGCCGGCGCAAGCGCGGTGCGTTCCCCGACCCCGACCGGCGGGCTTTCATCAACGAGGCGGTCTGCGAGGGCTGCGGCGACTGCGGCGTGCAGTCGAACTGCGTGTCGATCGAGCCGGTCGAGACCGAGTTCGGCCGCAAGCGCGCGATCAATCAGTCGTCGTGCAACAAGGACTTCTCCTGTGTCACCGGCTTCTGCCCCAGCTTCGTCACAGTGGAGGGCGGCCGGGTGCGGCGTGGCAAGGGCGCCGAAGTGGCCCAGGACGCCGCCGCGATCGGTCTGCCGGATGTGACGCTGCCGCCGATCAACGATGCGTATTCGCTGCTCGTCACCGGCATCGGGGGGACCGGCGTGGTGACGATCGGCCAGATCCTCGGCATGGCCGCGCACCTTGAAGGCAAGGGCGCGACCGTGCTCGACATGGCAGGGCTCGCCCAGAAGAACGGCGCGGTGATGAGCTTCGTGCGATTCGCCCATTCGCAGGATCGGCTGTTCGCCCCGCGGATCGGCACCGCCGGCGCCGATGCGGTGCTGGGCTGCGACATCGTCGTCACCGCCAGCAAGGACGCGCTCGCCAGGATGGCGCCTGGCCGCACACGCGTGGTGGCCAACGTGGCCAGCACGCCGACCGCCGACTTCACCCGCAATGCCGACTGGAAGTTTCCGCTGGGCAGCATGGAGGGCGCGATCGCCGCCGCCAGCGGACTCGACGCCGCCTCCTTCATCGATGCCACCCGGCTGGCCAACGGCCTGATGGGCGACGCCATTGCGGCCAACATGTTCATGCTGGGCTATGCCTTCCAGAAGGGCCTGATTCCGGTGTCGGCGCGCTCGATCGATCGCGCCATCGAGCTCAACGAAGTCGCGGTCGAGTCAAACCGCCGTGCCTTCCTGTGGGGCCGTCGCGCGGCTGCCGATCTGGCCCAGGTCGAAGCGGTGGCAGCGCCACCGGTGTCGCGTCCGGTCAATCGCCAGCGCTCGGAATCGCTCGACGAGGTGATTGCCCGCCGGGTCGATTTCCTGACCGATTACCAGGACGAGGCCTGGGCGCGCCGATACCTGGCTCTGGTCGAAAAGGTCCGCCAGGCCGAGCGTCCCCTGGGCGCCGTCGCGCCGGCCGTGCCGGAACCCGGGGAAGCCCGGCGCGATGCGGGGGCCCCGCCGAGCGGCACGCTCGGTCAATGGCCTCTGACCGAAGCCGTGGCCACGTATTTTTTCAAGCTGATGACCTACAAGGACGAGTACGAGGTCGCGCGGCTGTACACCCGCCCCGAGTTCACCGCGCGCCTGAAGGAGCAGTTCGAGGGAGAGCCGCGGCTCCAGTTCCATCTTGCGCCGCCGCTGCTGGCCAAGCGAAATGCCAAGGGCGAACTGGTCAAGCAGACCTATGGGCCCTGGGTGATGTCGTTGTTTGGTGTCCTTGCCAGGTTCCGCCGGCTGCGCGGGACAGCGCTCGATGTGTTCGGACGCACCGAGGAGCGCCGCGACGAGCGGGCGCTGATCGACGAGTACGAGCGCACCCTGACGGCGGTGCTCGAGCGGCTCACGCCCGAGCGCCGGATGCTGGCGGCCGAACTGGCCAGCGTGCCCGAACAGATCCGCGGGTTCGGGCATGTGAAGGCGCGCCACCTGAGCGCAGCGCGCACGCGCCGTGCGGAGCTGCTGGCCCGCTACCAGACCGACGCACCGTCGGTCGGCCGGTCGGCTGAACTGGCCGGTGCGCTGGGCGACTGAGGAGAGGCGCCGGAGCGCAGCGGGCGGCCGCGGCGCTCAGCGGCGGACGATGACGCTGGCGGGCGCTGGATGACGTCAGGCGTCACCTGGCCGCTGGTATGCGCCGGCTGCACACTGTCCGCACGGCGCCGTTGCGTTGCGCCCGCCCCAAAATAAAACAGCCCGGTTCGTGAGAACCGGGCTGAATGCACCACGGTGAGGAGGAGGGGAAACCCGTGGTGCCTGGAGACGATCTTCCAGCCGGATCAGGCGGCCTTCTTGACCACCGGACGAGCCGACTTCGACGCTGCAGCCATGTTCGCCTCGGCCACTTCGACCGCTTGCTTGGTCGCTTTGTTGACCTGCTCGTACGCGCTGTTGGCTGCCGACACAGCCTGCTTCACCAGGGTAACCATGCCTTCGGTTCCTGCCGGAGCGTTTTTGGCCAGCGCATCGATCGAGGCGGTCAACTGCTTGTTGCCTTCGGCGAACTGCTTCTCGACAAGGCGAGCAATCTCCGTGCCAGTCTCGCTGGTGATGTCGTAGAAGTGCTTGGCATAGGCGCCGACCTTGTCAGCGGCGGGCTGGGCCGAGACGGCCGACCAGTCGGTGAACGACTTGACGTCCTTGGCGGACATCAGCGACTGCATCTGTTCGGCGCTTTCTTCGATCGAGGTCTTGGCGACCTGGATGTTCAGTTCCGCCAGCTTCTCGAAGCCTTCAAGCGACTTGAGCGCGAGTGCCTGGAAAAGATCGAACGTCAGTTTCTGGGCTTGGATGAACTGCTCGGGAGTATTGATCATGACTGCCTCTCTCTGCTGGCTGAATAAGATTCTGTGTGGGTGAAACGAACCGTTCCGGATGTCCGGCTGGCGGTGAATGTTGCACCGCACAACGAGATTGTAGTGGCGGACGGCCAGTTGTCAAGTGTTGCTGCATTGTGAAATGAGGAGATCGCAATGTAGTCGACGAACGGCGGAAGTCATTGATCAATATGGATTACGTGACCCGACGGTGCAGGCGGATGGACGCAGCCCCCCGTGGCGACGGTGCAAACCGCCTGTTGCGGAAGGCCGTTCGGGCGTGATTCGCGGGCTGCTCTGACGTCCCCGCCGCTGCGCTGCAGCGAATCGCGGGATGTGACCTTCAGACATACTTATCACCCAACGTCGACAACCCGACTGTGTACGCCTTCACCACCGACAGGTTCACGCTGCCGCTGCCGCCTGGTCATCGATTCCCGATGTCCAAGTACGCGCGTCTGCGGGAGCGGATCGAGGTCTGCCTGCCCGAGGTGCAACTGATCGAACCTCACGGGGCGACCGACGGCGTGCTGGCGCTGGCCCATCATCCGCACTACATCAGCCGACTGGCCAATGGTCATCTCAGCGCCGCCGAGCAGCGCTCCATCGGATTTCCGTGGTCCCCCGAACTCGTCGAAAGGTCGCGCCGCTCGACCGGCGCGACGATCGATGCCTGTCGTGCCGCGCTGCGCGACGGGGCGTCCGCCAATCTGGCCGGCGGCACCCACCACGCTTTCGCCGCGCGTGGCGAAGGGTTCTGCTGCTTCAACGACGTTGCGGTGGCCGCCCGCCTGATGCAGGCCGAACGGCGGGTGCGCCGCGTGGCCATCGTCGATCTCGACGTTCACCAGGGCGACGGCAGCGCATCGATCCTGGCGGGCGATCCGTCCGTGTTCACGCTGTCATTGCACGGGGAACGCAACTACCCGTTTCACAAGGAGTCGAGCGACCTCGACGTGCCGCTGCCCGACGGCACGGCAGACGAGGCCTACCTGGCTGCCCTGGCGCCCGCCCTTGCGGCGATGCACGCGCAATGCCGGCCCGAACTCGTCATCTACCTGGCCGGTGCCGACGTCTACCAGGGCGACCGGCTGGGGCGACTGAACCTGAGCGCTGACGGCATTGCCCGCCGGGACGCCATGGTCTTTGGCTACGCACGCGAGCATCGTTTGCCGGTGGCGGTGGTGATGGGCGGCGGCTATTGCGTGGCCATCGACGAGATCGTCGCCATCCATCTCGAGTCGGTGCGTCAGGCCGTTGGCCATGCCCGCTTCCTGACTGCCACCGGGCATGGGGCGGGAGATTCCCCGCATCCGGGCGGATGAAATGGGCCGGATTTGCCCCGCTCTTTGCCGCTTCCGCAGAGAACGCGTGAGCAGTCGTCCGTAACACTCTATTTTTGCTCGGCTTTTTGCTACACTTTCGCTCGAACGCCGTGATAGCGTCCAGTGCCTGTCCTGCCCGCTCGCCGACGCGCTGTCATCCGATGAGAGGATCCATCTTGTTCAAATCCATTCTTGCTGCCGCCCTGTTGATCGGCGCCAGCTTCGCTGTGCCCTCGTCCGAAGCCCTCGCGCGTTCAAGCGAAGCGGCAGGACGTGCGGCCAGCGCCAAGGCGACACCGCAGCGCGCGGCCAAGATGGCCGCCAAGGCTCCGGCGACGCAACCCGCGGTGCTCAAGTCCACGCGAGCGCCCGTCGCAAGCCAACGGCTTGCCCGAGGGGCAGCGGCGCCTGCTGCTGCGGTGCAGCCCGGCCGCGGTGGCGCTGCGCGTGCGGCACTGGCAGGTTCACGCACAGCGCGCGGTGCCCGGGCCGTCAGCCTGGCGCAGGCTCAGGTGCTGCCCCGATCCGCCAAGGCGCGGGCCTTGCAGCGCCGGCAGCTTCTGGCCTCGGCGCGCGAGGTAGAACCGGCGCGCCTGTCGGTCGGTCAGGCCACCGGCCTGCATGCAGTGGAAGATCCCCTGGATCTTCGCTCCTCTGTGGCGCTGGTCACCGATCAGCGCACCGGTGAGGTGCTGCTGTCCAAGAATCCCGATGCGGTGCTGCCCATCGCCTCGATCACCAAGGTCATGACGGCGCTGGTGGTGCTCGATGTGCAGCAGCCCCTGGCCGAGACCCTCGAGATCACCACCGAGGACATCGACACCGAAAAGAATTCCCGTTCCCGTCTGCGTCCCGGCACACGGCTGACCCGCGCCGAACTGCTGCAGCTTGCGCTGATGTCCTCCGAGAACCGGGCGGCGCATGCGCTGGGCCGTCATTTTCCGGGCGGAGTGGCGGCGTTCGTGGGGGCGATGAATGCCAAGGCGCGGCAGCTCGGCATGACAGCCAGCCGCTTCTCCGATCCCACCGGTCTGTCCGATCGCAACGTTTCAAATGCGCACGATCTCGCGCGCATGCTGCGGGCGGCCTACGACTATCCGCTGATCCGGGAGCTGTCGACGTCTCCGGAACATGCTGTCGAAGTGCGCAACCGCACCCTGCAGTTCCACAACACCAACGGGCTGGTGCGCAATCCATCCTGGGACATCGGCCTGCAGAAGACCGGCTACATCTCCGAA
>DAONCJ010000085.1:0-10630 GCA_035401985.1 Burkholderiaceae bacterium
GGCCGACGAGCTCGAACGGCTGATCACGCTGCATGATCCTTCGACCATTGCTGCCGTGATCGTCGAGCCGGTGGCCGGTTCCACCGGTGTGCTGGTGCCACCAGTGGGCTATCTGCAGCGGCTGCGTGAACTCACCGCCCGGCACGGCATCCTGCTGATCTTCGACGAGGTCATCACCGGCTTCGGGCGCATCGGCAAGCCCTTCGGCTTCCAGCAGCTGGGCGTGGTGCCCGATCTGTTCACCGTCGCCAAGGGCATCAACAGCGGCACGGTGCCGATGGGCGCGGTGTTCGCGCGCGAAGGCATCTACGACACCTTCATGCAGGGACCCGAGGCCAGCATCGAGTTCTTCCACGGCTACACCTACTCGGCCCACCCGCTGGCCTGCGCGGCGTCGCTGGCCACGCTCGACCTGTACCTGGACGAAGGCCTGCTCGAGCGGGCCGGCGAGTTGTCCGCCTACTGGGAAGATGCGCTGCATTCGCTCAACGGCACGCGCCATGTCATCGACATCCGCAACATCGGCCTGATGGGCGCGGTGGAGCTCGAGTCGCGCGCAGGCGCGGTCGGTGCGCGCGCCTACGAGGCGCACGTCAAGGCGTTCTTCGACGAGGGCGTGATGATCCGCTACACCGGCGACATCATCGCGATGTCGCCGCCGCTGATCGTCAACAAGGCCCAGATCGACGAGATGGTCGGCAAGCTGGGCAGGGTGCTGGCGTCGATCGGCTGAGAGAGGCCGAGACGGGGCCGGCCAGGCGGCTCGGGCTTCGGGCGAGGCCGGTCGGGCGACTCGGCCTTCGGGCTCGGCCGTCCGGCTGATTCGCGACCGGGTCGGAAGCGGCATCCTTTACGGGTGGACTCGGGAGATCGAACAAATGAACGCGATGGTCGAACCGGTGCTGCACAAGCTCTCGATCGAGGCTTTCAACGCCTTGTGGCGCACCGGGCACCTCGGCGAGGGCGATCGGGTCGAACTCATCGACGGATTGATCCTCGACATGGCTCCCATCGGCCGCCCCCACATGAGTCTGGTCAATCGCCTCAATCGCTGGCTGGTCAACGCGGTGGGCGAACGCGGCGTCGTGTCGGTGCAGAACTCGATCGAGCTGCCGCCGTGGTCGCAGCCACAGCCCGACCTGGCAGTGCTTGCGCCGGCATTCTTTGCCTTGCGGGGCGACATGCCGCAGGCGCGCGACATACTGCTGCTCATCGAAGTGGCCGACAGTTCGCTGGCCTTCGACCTCGGGCGCAAGTCGTCGCTCTACGCCCGGGAAGGCGTCGCCGAATACTGGGTGGTCGATGTTGCCGGCTGCGCCATCGAGGTGTTCCGCGAGCCGTCCGCTGACGGATATCGCAGCCGACGGCGGATGGTCGCGGGTGAGCGCGCGGTGATGCTCGCGCTGGACGGGGTGGCGCTGGTGGTGGACGAACTGTTCGCCTGAGGGCGGGCAAAGGCTCCAGTTCCCGCGCGCCTCCCTGAGCACCTCTTTGATTGTCTATCCCGGATCGGCCAGCACGCCCGCGGCCCGCAGCGCCGCCACTTCATCGGCCGAGCGCTTGAGATCGCCACCGGCAATCGCAGCCCCATGCTCGCCCAGTGCCGGCGCAGGCCGCACGGTCTGCGGCTCGAGGTCGGCGAAACGCATCGGAGACCCCGCCGCCAGATAGCGGCCGATGCCCGGCTGTTCGATCTCCTGGAACAGCGGATTGGCGGTCGAGCAGTTCGGGTCTTCGGCCAGCGCCTGCCGCGCGCTGCGGTACACGCCCCAGCACACGCCGTTGGCGTCGAAAATGGGGCCGATCTCGGCCAGCGTGTGCTGGCGCACGCGCGGCTCGACCCAGGCGGAGATCTGATCGCGGTGCTTGAAGCGCTGCCCCTCGTCGTTCAGGTCGCAGCCCTGCGCAGCCTCGTAGGCCGCCACCTCGGCCGCGAAGCCCAGCGCCTTCTGCATGCCGCGCCACTGACGCACCGAGATCGCGATGATCATCACGCGGCGGTCGTCCTTCGTGCCGAAGTCGTTGCCGAAGGTGCCGAAGATGTGATTGCCGTATCCCTGGCGATCACGGTTGCTGACCTGCACTTCGGCCAGATAGCCGAGGCTGCCGATGGTCGCCAGTCCCATGTCCTGCAGCGCGATGCGCACATGGCTGCCCTTGCCGGTGTCGCGGCGGCGCCGTTCGGCCGCCAGCACGGCGATGGCCACGTGCGAGCCGCACATCAGGTCCCAGGCCGGCGTGACGTTGTTGACGGGTCGGGTCGGGCTGCCATCGCCGGTGATGAACGGGAATCCGGCGCCGGCATTGACGGTGTAGTCGAGCGCGGTGCGGCCCTGCCAGTCGCCGGTGATCTGCACGACGATGAGGTCGGGGCGCCGGGCGGCGAGCTTCTCGTAGGCCAGCCATCCCTTCATCGGGAAGTTGGTGATCAGGATGCCGGCGCCCGGCGCGTCGTCGCAGACCAGGTCGGCGACCAGGGCCTGGCCGCGTTCGTCGCCCAGGTCGACGCACAGCGACTGCTTGGCCTTGTTCAGGCCGGCCCAGTAGAGGCTGCTCCCGTTGTCGTCGATCGGCCAGCGGCCGATGTCGGCGTTGCCGCCGATGTCGTCGACGCGGATCACGCGCGCGCCGAGCTGGGCCAGGGTCATGCCGGCGAGCGGGCCGGCCACGAAGGCGGCCATCTCGACCACCCGCAGATCATTGAGGACATTGAACATGGCTATGCTTTCAGGAAGATCGGATCAGAGCAGTCCGCGCGCGATGACGTGCGCCTGGATCTCGCCGGCGCCCTCGAAGATGTTCAGGATGCGGGCGTCGCACAGCAGTCGCGACACCGGGTATTCGAGCGCATAGCCGTTGCCGCCGTGCACCTGCAGCGCGCTGTCGGCATTGGCCCAGGCGACGCGCGCGGCGACCAGCTTGGCCATGCCGGCCTCGACGTCGCAGCGCTTGCCGGTGTCCTTGCGGCGCGCCGCGAAGTAGGTCAGCTGACGGGCGATCAGCGTCTCGACCGCCATCATGGCCAGCTTGTCGCGCACGCGCGGGAACTCGATGATCGGCCGGCCGAACTGCTTGCGCGTGAGCGCATACGCCAGGCCGAGCTCGAGTGCGTTCTGCGCCACGCCGGTGGCCCGCGCCGCGGTCTGGATGCGGGCGCTCTCGAAGGTGGCCATCAGCTGACGAAAGCCCTGGCCAGGCGCGCCGCCCAGCAGCGACGACGCCGGCACGGTGAAGCCGTCGAAGGCCAGTTCGTACTCCTTCATGCCGCGATAGCCGAGCACCGGGATCTCGCTGCCGCTCATGCCGGCCGCCGGAAACGGATTGCCCTCGACGCCGCGCGGCTTGTCAGCCAGCAGCAGCGAGATGCCGCGCGCGCCGGGCACATCGAGCTCGGTGCGCACCAGCAGCGTCATCAGGTCGCTGCGCACCGCGTGCGTGATCCAGGTCTTCGCACCCGTGACCCGGAACACCTCGCCGTCGCGCACGGCGCGCGTCGCCAGCGAGGCGAGGTCGGAACCCGAGCCGGGCTCGGTGAACACCGCCGTGGGCAGGATGCTGCCGTCGGCGAGGCTGGGCAGGTAGCGGTCTTTCTGCGCGGCCGTTCCACCGGTATTGATCAGTTCGCCGGCGATCTCGGCGCGGGTACCCAGCGAGCCGGTGCCGATGTAGCCGCGCGAGAGCTCCTCGGACACCACCGCCATGGCGAGCTTGCCCAGGTCGCTGCCGCCGTAGGCCTCGGGGATGGTCAGCCCGAACACGCCCAGCTCGGCCATCTGCGACACCACCGAATCGGGGATCAGGATGTCGGCCCGGTGCCAGTCGTTGGCGAACGGTGCGATCTTGTCGTCGCTGAAGCGGCGCACCTGGACCCGAAAGGCCTCGATGCCGTCATGGTCGAGCAGCGGGTCGGGCCAGCGCCCCACGCTGGCTTCTCCGACCACGGCGGCACGGCGGCCCGGCGCATTGCCCAGGGCGATCAGGCGTTCGACCTCATCGCCGTGAAGCATGCCCATCGCAGACATCGGGATGCCGAAGTCCAGCGGGCGCACGGTCTCGCTTTGCGACATCGGCAGGCCGCCGCGCAGCTGCTGCAGGTATTCGGCAAAGCCGATCGCGACGTAGTCCAGGGCCAGGGCCGACAGCTGGCCGCGCGTCTGCAGGCGGCGCGCCCAGTCGAGCAGCTGGGTCAGTGCTTCGACATAGCTGGCCACCCAGGCGTAGCCATGCAGCGCGCGCTGCTGGGCGTCGCCGTCCTCACCCTGCCCGGCGCTTTGGGCAACCAGCTCTCGGCAGGCTTTGGCGACCGCGTCGCGGTAGGACTGGGCATGACCCAGCGCGCGCGCGGCGAGGTCGATCAGGGGGGCGGTGGCGAGGTCGGTCATGGCGGGCAGGTGCGTCGGTGGGGGGCAGAGGCCGCGCATCCGCCACCGGTAACGGGGCGAAAGACGCGGGTGTGCGCCGGGATGGATCGGTGGCCGGTGCCGCGGACCGCGCCGGATCGGGCACGGCCGGCGTCGACGCGACACAGCGTTTCAGCCGCCATTCTAACGGGCGTGCCAGGGCGCGGCCCGGCGTCCGGCAGCCCGGTCGTTCATGCCCCGGCCGCCCGGTTCGGAAACGCCGCGGGCGGCCTGCGCGAGGGCTGGGTGCGGGGCGTGGGTGCCGGCCGGTTGTGCGTTAATCGCAGCATTGCGAACCGACTGCGGGAGAGTCCTTCTTGATCGACAAGATCCAATCGAGCTGCGCGCAAGCCTTGGCCGGCGTGCGCGATGGCGACACGGTGATGACCAGCGGCTTCGGCGGCGCCGGGCTGCCTTCGGCCCTGATCGAGGCGCTGATCGACCAGGGCGCGCGCGAGCTCGTCATCGTCAACAACAACGCCGGCAACGGCGAGACCGGGCTGGCGGCGCTGATGAAGGCGGGCCGGGTGCGCAAGATCATCTGTTCGTTTCCGCGGCAGGCCGATTCGCACGTCTTCGACAGCCTTTACCGCAGCGGCAAGATCGAGCTCGAACTGGTGCCCCAGGGCAACCTGGCCGAGCGCATCCGCGCGGCGGGCGCCGGCATCGGCGGATTCTTCACGCCGACCGGCTACGGCACCGACCTTGCCCGCGGCAAGGAGACCCGGCGCATCGACGGTCGGGACTACGTGTTCGAGACCCCCATCCACGGCGACTTTGCACTGATCAAGGCGCTGCGCGGCGATCGCTGGGGCAACCTGGTGTACCGCAAGGCCGCGCGCAACTTCGGACCTGTCATGGCCATGGCGGCGCGCTGCACGGTGGCCCAGGTCGACGAGGTCGTGCCGCTGGGTGCGCTGGACCCCGAGCACGTCGTGACTCCGGGGATCTTCGTGCATCGGCTGGTCGCCGTCGGCAGCACCGTCTCGATCGGCCCTGCGCCGGCCAAGGGAGCGAAAGCATGAAGAAGCTCAGCCGCGACCAGATGGCCGCCCGCGTGGCACGCGACATCCCCGAGGGCGCCTACGTCAATCTCGGAATCGGTCTGCCCACGCAGGTCGCCAACCATCTGCCCACCGACCGCGAGGTCTTCCTGCACAGCGAGAACGGCATCCTCGGCATGGGGCCCGCTCCGGCGCCGGGGCAGGAAGACTGGGACCTGGTGAACGCAGGCAAGCAGCCGGTCACGCTGCTGACCGGCGGCGCGTACTTCCACCATGCCGACTCGTTCGCGATGATGCGCGGCGGCCACCTCGACATCTGCGTGCTCGGTGCTTTCCAGGTGTCGGCCACCGGCGATCTGGCCAACTGGCACACCGGCGGAGCCGATGCGATTCCGGCGGTGGGCGGTGCGATGGACCTGGCGATCGGCGCCAAGCGCACCTTCGTGATGATGGAGCACGTCACCAAGTCCGGTGAGCACAAGATCGTCGAGCGCTGCAGCTATCCGCTGACGGGCATCGGCTGCGTGGCCCGCATCTACACCGACCTGGCGGTGATCGATGTGACCCCGCAGGGGCTGGTCGCGATCGAATGGGTCGAGGGGTTGAGCCTGTCGGATCTGCAGTCGCTGACCGGTGCGCCGCTGCGCGCGCCTGCCTGAGCGCCCGACCATGGAATGGCGAGATCTGCCGGGTGCGCCGGCCGAGGGCACCGAGGTCTGCCGGCTGGACGAGGTGCCCGCTGACAACGGGCTGGAACGCCGCTTCGGCGCGGCCGAGCAGCGCTTTGCGATGATCGTGCTGCGTCACGCCGGCGCGGTGCTGGGCTATCTGAACCGGTGCCCGCATGCCGGCATCACCCTGAATTTCGGCGACGATGTCTTCTGCCTTTACGAGAGCGACGGTGAGCGCGATCTGCTGTGCCCGCACCACAGCGCTCTGTTTCGCCTGCCGCAGGGCGAGTGCCATGAGGGTCCGTGCCGCGGCGATCGGCTGACCGCCGTGCCGCTGGAAGTCAGCGAGGGCATCGTGCGCATCGCCACTTCACCCCAGCCGCATCTTTTTCAGGATATCGAATGATGACTCTGACATCGATTCTCGAGCGCTTCGTCGCGGCGGTTGCCGCCCATGATTCGCCAGGTCTGGCCGCCCTGTTCACGCCCGACGGCTGCTATGACGACGGCTTCTTCGGCGAGCACCACGGGCGTGAAGCCATCGCCGCGATGCTCGACCGCTTCTATGTCGGGGGCGAGGACTTCTTCTGGCAGTTCTTCGAGCCGGCGCAGACCGGCGAACTGGGTTACGCGCGCTACTGCTTCAGCTACCTGTCCCGCGAGCCCGAGAGTGCCGGAGAGGTGATCGCGTTCGAGGGCATGGCGCGGTTTCGTCTGCGCGACGGCCAGATCGCGCATTACGCGGAAGTCTTCGACCGCGGCGTCGCCTTCATCCAGTTGGGCTACGAGACAGCGCGGGTGCGCAAGCTGCTCGACCGGTATGTGGCCGGCATGCGTGGCGGACCGCTGACCCGCGCGCACATCGAGGCGCGCGCAGCGCGCTGAGCGCAGCGTCGCCGCCGGGTCGATTGCGAGGGCCACGAGAAGGAGCCCGAAAATGGGGCCGCGAAGGGGCGCGGAAGGGGCGTGAAGAAAGGGGGGCTTGAAAGCACGCAGAGCGGGCCTATCTTCAGAGCACAGGGCGCTGATGCCCGCCAACTCAAGGAGGTTGCTCATGACCCGCATGTCCGTTTACGACCCGTTTGCCGAAGTGTTTCCCGAACTGTTCCGCGGCATCCTCAGCCCCAGCCGCGGCAACGCTCCCCAGCCGCTCGACATCCGGATCGACGTGAAGGAAAACGCCGGCGAGTACGTGGTGCAGGCCGAACTGCCCGGTGTCGCCCGCGATGACATCCATGTGCAGGTCGATGGCAACCGCGTGTCCATCTCGGCCGAGGTCAAGCGCGAATCCGAGCAGAAGGAAGGCGATCGCGTGCTGCGCAGCGAACGCTATTACGGCAATCTGGCCCGCAGCTTTTCGCTGGCCAACGACATCGACGACGACAACGCCGCTGCGCGCTTCGAGAATGGTGTGCTGTCGCTGACGCTGCCCAAGAAGACGGCACCCGGCGCGCGCAAGCTGCAGATCTCCTGATAATCGCCGCGCGGGCGGCGTCACCACTGCGTTGGCTGCCGGCCCCGGGATTGCGATCGCGCATTCCCGCGGCCCGGGCACCGGCGGTAAGCTGGGGCCATGACTGAGACGACCTTCGCGCCGCGTACCGCGGCGCTGCACGCCATTTCGCTGTCGATTGGCGGCATGACCTGCGCGGCATGCGCGGGACGAGTCGAACGTGCACTGGCCAAGGTGCCGGGCGTGACCGACGCCAGCGTCAATCTGGCCACCGAGGTTGCGCAGGTCCGATTCGAGGGGACCGAGCCCGATCCCTCGACCCTGGTCGCTGCAGTGGTGAAGGCCGGCTACGAGGCGGCACCCCGGCAGGCGGGCGCCGCGCTTGCGGAACCCACGGACAACGAAGCAAGGCGCACCGCCTGGGCCGTGTTCGCGGCCGCACTGCTGTCGGCGCCGCTGATGCTGCCCATGCTGCTCGAGCCCTTCGGCGTGCATGCCATGCTGCCCGGCTGGTGGCAGTTTGCGCTCGCGACACCCGTCCAGTTCGTGCTGGGCAGCCGCTTCTACATTGCCGGCTGGCGCGCTGTCCGTGCCGGCGACGGCAACATGGACCTGCTGGTGGCGATCGGCACCTCCGCTGCCTACGGCCTGTCGGTCTACACGCTGCTGGTCCATGGCGGCAGTCACGGGGTTCACCTCTACTTCGAGGGCGGCGCGGTCGTCATCACGCTGGTCATGCTGGGCAAATGGCTCGAGGCCCGTGCCAAGCGCAAGACCACCGAAGCGATCCGGGCGCTGCAGGCGCTGCGGCCCACCGTGGCGCTGCTTCGCCGTGACGGTCGGGACGTCGAAGTGCCCGTGGACAGCGTGTTCGTAGGCGACGAGGTGATCGTCAAGCCGGGCGAGCGCATCCCGGTCGACGGTGTGCTGATCGAAGGCGAGACCCAGGTGGATGAATCGTTCATCACCGGTGAGAGCCGCCTGATCGATCGGCGCGTGAACGACCGGCTCACCGGCGGCTCGATCAACGGCGAATCTCGGGTCGTCATGCGCACGACCTCGGTGGGGACCGAGACGGTGCTGGCCCGCATCATCCGGCTGGTCGAGGACGCGCAGTCGCGCAAGGCCCCCATCCAGCGTCTGGTCGACAAGGTCAGCCGGATCTTCGTGCCGGTGGTGCTGGTGATTGCGCTGATCACGCTGCTGGGCTGGGGCATGGCCACGGGCGACTGGACCCGCGGCATCCTGAATGCGGTGGCGGTGCTGGTCATCGCCTGTCCTTGCGCCCTGGGCCTGGCCACGCCCACCGCCATCATGGCGGGCACCGGGGTGGCGGCGCGCCACGGCATTCTGATCCAGGACGTGCAGGCGCTCGAGACCGCGCATGCGATCAGCGTGGTCGCCTTCGACAAGACGGGCACGCTGACCGAAGGCAAGCCCTCGGTGACGGCCTGCGAACCGGCGCCCGGCTTCGAGCGGCGCGAGGTGCTGGCACTGGCGGCGCGCGTGCAGTCCGGCAGCGAACATCCGCTGGCGCGCGCGGTGCTTCATGCGGCTGAGCTGGAAGGGCTCGAGGCTCCCGCCGCTGCGTCGGACATCCATGCGCTGGCCGGGCGCGGCGTCCGGGGCCGCGTCGATGATCAGACCGTGTGGGTGGGCAGTGCCCGCATGCTGGCCGAGATCGGAGTCGACGCCGGCGCCATGATCGCGCGCGGCGACGCGCTGGCCCAGGGCGGTGCCACCGTGTCGTACGTGGCCGTTGCGCCGGCCGGCAGCCTGGGCAGCGCGCGTCTGGCCGGTGTGCTCGCCTTCGGCGATCGCATCAAGCCGACTGCTGCGCGCGGACTGCAGCGTCTGCGCGAGCTCGGCATCCGCACCGTGATGCTGACCGGCGACAACCCGGGGGCTGCGCATGCGGTTGCCGCGCAACTGCCATTGGACGATGTCCGCGCCCAGGTGCTGCCCGAACAGAAGTCGCAGGCCATCGCCGATCTGCGCGAGGGCGGGCGTCAGGTGGTCGCGATGGTCGGAGACGGCGTCAACGACGCACCGGCACTGGCCGCGGCGGACGTCGGCATTGCGATGTCGACCGGCACCGATGTGGCCATGCACACCGCGGGCATCACGCTCATGCAGGGCGATCCCGGCCTGGTGGCCGATGCGGTGTCGATCTCGCGGCGGACCTGGTCCAAGATCCGCCAGAACCTTTTCTGGGCGTTCATCTACAACCTGGTGGGGATCCCGCTGGCGGCCTTCGGACAGCTCGACCCCGTGCTGGCCGGCGCCGCGATGGCGTTCTCGAGCGTCAGCGTGGTCAGCAATGCGCTGCTGCTGCGCCGCTGGCGTCCCGGCAGCTGAGCGCTCCTTCGCAGCATTCATTCCCGTCAGGACCTGCCATGCAACACGAAGCCTTGCGCATCATCCACGACGAGCACCATGCGATCACCGCGATGCTGTCGGCCATGCGCGGCGTGGCCGCGCGCCTTTCCCGGCAGCCCGACCCGCAGGATTTCGACGTGATGCGGGCAATCCTGCTTTACATCGACGAATTTCCCGAGCGCCTGCATCACGTCAAGGAGACCGAGGTGCTGTTCCCGCTGGTCCGCGCGAAGGCGCCGGAGGTCGGCCCGATGATCGACCGGCTGGACGCCGAGCATCATCGCGGCGAGGCGGCAGTGCGAGGACTCGAGCACGACCTGCTCGCCTGGGAGCAGCTGGGCGACTCGCGCCGCCTGCGATTCATGGACTCGCTGCAGCGCTACAGCCAGTTTTACACCGAACACCTGCGGGCTGAAGAAACCGAGGTGCTGCCGGCTGCGCTGCGCGTGCTCGACGACGCTGAATGGGCGCAGGTGCTGACCGCCTTCAAGGCCAACCGTGATCCGTTGACCGGCGAGCAGCCTGAAGCGGAGTACGAGCAGCTGTTCCGCAAAATCGTCAACGACGCGCCGTCACCGATCGGTCTGGGCGCCCGTCGCTGAAGATCGGATGAAGCGGATCGAATAGACGCGCGGCTTGTCCGACACCGCAGGCAGGTCGATGCGCCAGCGGTGCGCATCGAGCCGGGCGGCGGTGACGAGCTCCTGCCGGGAGCCCCGTGCA
>DAONCJ010000086.1:0-10524 GCA_035401985.1 Burkholderiaceae bacterium
GCGTGGCTCATCACCAGGTTCTTCTGGAGCTGTGCCAGCTTGTCCTTCGGAATGAGCACTGGCCAGGTGGTCGGGAACGGCATGTACGGCAGGTGGTTCACATGCACTTCGTTGTGCAGCGTGAGCGAGTGATAGCGCCGGCGCCAGTTGTCGCCGACCCGGTCCTCGCGGTCGATGATCAGCGCATCCACGCCGAGCTGGCCTAGGCGGGCCGCGATCGACAGACCGGCCTGACCAGCGCCCACGATCAGCACCGCCGGATCGTGATCGGCATAGCGGCGTGCCCGCTGCCGCTTGTCCTCCCAGTTTTCGGCGCCGAAGTCGCGCAGGTAATGGTCCTTGCCCTGCGAGCCGCAGGCGTTGCTGGCCTCCTGATGGCCGCGCAGCGACTGCAGGCTGGTCAGCAGGATCCACGCACGCACGCCCCCGGGCCCGCCCTCGTCGGGCACCAGACGGGCGACCCCTGCGCCGGCACCGGCGCCCGTCTCGAAGTCGAACATCAGTTCGATCACGTCGCGGCCGGCCCGGTGAACCCAGCGCGGCGGGGTGCGCGACGCCGCCACGCGGAACGCCTGCGCGCCGAACCCGGTGCCGGTCTCGCGCAGCCGCGCCTCGATGGCCGCCCGGCCGCTGGCGGTGCCGATCCGCCACGTGGCGCTCAGAATGTCGCGCCAGTGACCGTCGGGCAGCAGGCAGGCGGCTGCGGCCGCTGCGTCATGGCGGCCCAGCGCGGACTCGAACGCGCTCAGCCATTCGCGGGCGGCGTCCTGAGGCAGCGGGCCGGCTGGGTCACTTGCGGACATGGGCTTCGTCTCCGATGGGGCGATGTCCCCCGGAGGACGATTCGTCGGCTCGACGCGGGGACTTCAATGGCCACAGTCTATGCGCGAGCGCGACGCCGGGCGAACCCGTCGTTTCGATCCGTGAACCACCGCGGCGGGCCGTTGCCGGCACCCCGGTAGACTGCCTGCTTTCGCAAGACGGATTCTGATGAAGATCTTCTACGGCTGGAAAATGGTCGGTGCGGCCAGCGGAATCCAGCTGCTGCACGCGGCGCTGCTGCATCAGGCCTTCGGCGCCTACTTTGCGATCCTCATCGAGGAAAAGGGCTGGAGCAAGACGTCTCTGTCGGCCGCCTCGGCCATGCAGTCGGCCGAAACCGCGCTGATCGGACCCTTCCTCGGCTGGGCGATCGACCGTTTCGGCCCTCAAAAGATGATCCGGGCCGGCATCCTGTGCTTCGCCCTCGGTCTGATGCTGTTCAGCCAGATCGAGACACTCCCGCAGCTCTACGGTGCCGTGCTGGTGATCGCCATCGGCTCGAGCCTGTCGGGGTTCTTTCCGCTCAACGTCGCGATCATCCACTGGTTCGAACGCAAACGGGCACGGGCCTTGTCGATGGTCGGACTCGGTCTGGCGCTGGGCGGGATCGTGGTTCCCCTGGTCGCCTGGTCGATGCAGCACTTCGGCTGGCGCGCGACCGCGTTCGGCTCGGGCCTGCTGGTGCTGGCACTGGGCTGGCCGCTGGCCACGGTGTTCAAGCGGCGCCCCGCCGACATCGGCGAAGTCGTCGACGGAGTGCCGCTGCCGCCTCCCGCTGAAGATGGCGATGCCGGCGCACCCGCCAGCCAGCGCGAGTTCACCGCCCGCGAGGCACTGCGCACGCCGGCGTTCTGGCTGCTGTCGCTGGGCCACGGCTTCGCGCTGTTTGTCGTGACCGCGGTGAACGTGCATGCGATCACCCACATGCGCCAGTCACTGGGCTACTCGGTGTCGCAGGCGGCCCTGTTCATCATGATGATGACCGCCGCCCAAGTGGCCGGCGTGCTGATCGGCGGCGTGGTCGGCGACCGCTACAACAAGCGGCTGATCTGCGCCGCCTGCATGCTGATGCACGCGGCCGGCATGCTGATGCTCACCTACGCCACCGGACCGGCAATGCTGGCCGCCTTTGCCCTGCTGCACGGCACGGCCTGGGGTCTGCGCGGCCCGTTCATGCAGGCGATCCGGGCCGACTATTTCGGGCGCAAGTCGATCGGCATGATCCTGGGCTTGTCGTCGCTGATCATCGCGATCGGGCAGATCGGCGGGCCGATGGTGGCCGGCATGTTCGCCGATGCCACGGGCAACTACCGCGCCGGCTTCACCGTGCTGGCGTGCATCGCCGGCGTCGGCTCGATCCTGTTCCTGGCGGCCAGACGGCCCACCTGAGGCTCAGGCGACGGTGCCGAACAGGGCGCCCACGCCGGCGGTGAGCGCCATCGCCAGCGCGCCCCAGAAGCCGACCCGAAGCGCGCCAGCGACTGCCGGCGCACCGCCGGCCCGTGCCGACACGGCCCCCAGCAACGCGAGAAAGACCAGCGACGAGGCGCCGACCACCGGAATCAGCAGCGCCGCCGGCGTCAGCACCGTGGTGGCCAGCGGCAGGGCCGCGCCCACCGCGAAGCTGGCAGCGGACGACAGCGCCGCCTGCACCGGCTGTGCGCTGAGCGTTTCGGAGATGCCCAGTTCGTCCCGCGCATGGGCATCGAGCGCATCGTGGGCCGTCAGCTTTTCGGCCACCGTGCGCGCCAGCGCCGGATCGAGCCCGCGCGCAACATAGATGCCCGTCAGCTCGCGCAGTTCGCCGGCGCTGTCGGCGGCGAGTTCCGCCCGCTCGCGGTCCAGTTCGGCCTTCTCGGTGTCGGCCTGCGAATGCACCGAGACGTATTCGCCGGCCGCCATCGACATGGCCCCTGCGACCAGACCGGCCACACCGGCCACGACGATCGCCTCGCGGCTGCCATGCGCGGCCGCCACGCCGAGCACCAGGCTGGCGGTCGACACGATGCCGTCGTTGGCGCCCAGAACGGCCGCGCGCAGCCAGCCGATCCGGCCGGTGCGGTGTGATTCGAGATGACGTGAACGCATGATGCCGGGCAGGATAGCAGGCGCCCGGCGGCCCTCAGTTGCCGAAGGGCGAGTAGCGCCCGCCCTCGCGCTGGGCGACCGGCGAGAAGCTGATCCGCCGACGCTCCTCGATCTGCTCGCGCGGTCCGCTACCGGACAGTCGACCTTCGACCAGTTCGTAACCCAGCAGCGCAAACACCCGGGCGCCAAGAAAGATCGGCCGCGCATTGCCGTACCAGTCGACGCAGGAGGCCTTGCAGGCGTCGTCGCGCGCGGACCCGGGGCGCGCCTGCAGTTCGCCGATCGGCGTGAACTCGAGATCGCGCACACGCAGATACACCACCGCGGCCGCCCCCTGGGCATCGGCAAAGACCCCTGGTCGGCGCGCAGCGGCCG
Organism: Burkholderiaceae bacterium; assembly: GCA_035401985.1. Lineage (GTDB taxonomy): Bacteria > Pseudomonadota > Gammaproteobacteria > Burkholderiales > Burkholderiaceae_E > Quisquiliibacterium. Next base: position 3,286 of record DAONCJ010000086.1, read on the forward strand.
GCGCCAGCACCGGCAGCCCCAGAAGGCCGCCGTCAGGGCCACTGGGTCGATAGAAGAAGCCGTGCGTGCGGCTTTCGCCCTGGCTTGCCCCCGGCCTGACATGGCGCCCCGCCAGTGCCGCTCCGGTGCGGCCGAGCTTCACGCTGCTGAAGTTCAGGTCCGCACCCGCGTTGCCGACCAGCACCGCGTCGCCACCCAGGGCCTCGATGCGCTCGACCGCATGCCCGGGGCTGAGCGCGACCGGCTCGGCGCCCGAGGCATAGCGGACCGCGAACGCCTGGGCCCGTGCCGCTTCGCCCGCACCGCTGAACCGCCCGTTGCTGGCGCCCCAGAGCAGCCAGTCGCCGATGAAGCGGTTCTGCAGCGAAGCGCCCGACGGCGCCGGCAGCACCCGGTAGTGCTCGCGCTGAGCCGCGCCGCGCCCGTCGCCGAAGGCCGACAGAGGCACCCGCATCAGCGCGATCGCGCCGCGGCTGCGCTCGCTGCCCCACATGCCCTCGCCACCACCCGATTCGCGCACCAGCACGTTCAGATGCGCGCTGTCGTCCTCGAGGAAGGACATCTGGTCGATCGGGACCCCGGCCGTCTTCAGTCCGGTGGGCGCGCGGCCGTCCAGAGGGATGCGAAAGACCGCCGACTGTGGCGTGCCGGGCGCATCCGCGCGCACCGACGGCCCCGGCGGAAAGCGCCGGATCGTGCTGGTCCAGACGTACACCGACCCCTGCGAGACATAGAAGACGCGACCGGCGGGGCCCAGCACTGCGGTCGACTCGCAGCGCATCGATGCGCCTTCCAGGTCGCAGATCGTGACCGTGTGCAGCGCCAGCGGCTGACCCGGATCGAAATCGTCATCGCTGCGATAGATCCGCGTCGCGGGCAGGATCCGCTGGAAGGGGCTGGCGGCATCGGAGCCCTGCCAGCGGCGCGTGCCCGGCAGCATCTGCATCGGATGGGCGCCGTAGGGCTGCAGCAGCGTCGGCGAGTAGAAGATCAGCTTGCGGCCGATCAGCCGGCTGGCGTAATTGCGCGACGAGTAGTAGTCGAAGCTGCGCAGGTGATAGGTCGCGCGATGGGCGAGCGTCCCGTCCGCCCCCAGCTCGAAGAGGCCGATCTCGGTGCCACCGCGGGCGTAGCTGTACCCCACGACCACCACCGTGGTTCCCGAGATCAGCAGTTCGTCGTACCAGGCTCCCTGCGGATTGACGTCAGGCCCGTAGGCGTCGCTCATCGACGCCGGGACCAGGCTGTCCCCGCCGATCCGCACCGTGAACAGGCGGCCACGGCGCAGCACGATCAGGAAGTCCCCGGCCTGCTTGACGATGCCGCCCTCGTCCACACCGGCCGTCTGCACGTTGGTGATCGACTCGGCGGCGCTGGCCGACCCGGCGTCGGCGACGCTCTTGGCCATCGGTGTCGGCGACGCCGGCGCGGCCGGCGCGGCCATCGGCCCCGACAGAGCCGAGCTGGCAGGCGCCATCTCGCGGCGCCGCTCGGCCTGGCGTTTCTGCGCCTCGCCGCGCCACCGATCCAGCGCCTGGGCCAGCTCGTTCTCGCTGCCATACGCCCGCAGGGTGGCGCTGCCAGGCCAGGCGGTCGCCAGGGCCGGCGCCCCGGGCGCCGCCGTGCAGCCGACCAGGGGTGAAAGTGCGCCAACCAGGGCGCCGGACAGGATGGATCTGCGGGTGGGCATGGTGTGCTCCGTTCGTTGGTGAAGCATTGAACGCGCGTCCGGCGGACATGGGGTCACGCGGATCCATTTTCGTGTCGACGCACCGCAATCCCCGCCGCCGGCGCGCGCCCGACATGCCCCGTCGGTCCCCGCGCCCGCGCCGTCCACTTATCATCGGCCGACACACCTGTTTCAACCTCGACGAGCCATCCCATGCGCACCCTCTATTCCCCCGAACACGAGCAGTTCCGCGAGCAGGTCCGGCGCTTCTGTGAACGCGAGATCAAACCCCATTACCGCGACTGGGAGAAGGCGGGCCACAGCCCGCGGGAATTCTGGCGCAAGGCCGGTGGCCACGGCATGCTGTGCACCACCATCCCGACCGAATACGGCGGGCCCGGCGGCGATTTCCTGCATGCCTGCGTCGTCACCGAAGAGATGGTCCGGGTCGGGGCGAATCTGGGCATCCCCGTCCATTCGGACATGGTCTCGCCCTACCTGCTGCACTACGGCAGCGAAGCGCTGAAGCAGAAGTTCCTGCCGCGCCTGTGTGCCGGCGAGATCATCGGCTCCATCGGCATGACCGAACCGGGCACCGGCAGCGACCTGAAGAGCATCCGCACGCAGGCGGTCCGAGACGGCGACGAGTACGTGATCAACGGGCAGAAGGTCTGGATCACCAACGGATTCAATTGCGGTGTCGTGCTGGTCGCCTGCAAGACCGATCCGGCTGCAGGCGCCAAGGGCGTGTCGCTGATCGCGGTCGAAGAAGGCACACCCGGCTTCTCACGCAGCCAGCCGATGGACAAGATCGGCCTGAAGGCGCAGGACACGGCCGAGCTGTTCTTCGACAACGTGCGCGTGCCGGCCAGCAACCTGCTGGGCGAAGAGGGCCGCGGCTTCGTGTACCTGATGCAGCAGCTGGCGCAGGAGCGCCTGGTCATCGCCATGCGCTCCACCGCCACGCTCGAACACCAGCTCGAGCAGACCATTCGCTACACCACCGATCGCAAGGTGTTCGGCAATCCGATCATCGGATTCCAGAACAGCAAATTCAAGCTGGCCGAGGCCAAGGCCTACATCACGATGCTGCGCGCCTACGTCGACCAGCTGGCCGCCGAACATGTCGCCACGCCTGGCGGCATCACCAGCGAACAGGCGGCGATGGCCAAGCTGGTGTCGACCGAGATCATGAACCGTTACCTGGACGAGTTCCTGCAGCTGCACGGCGGTTATGGCTACAGCGCCGAGTACGAGATCGGCCGCGCCTGGGTTGACGCGCGGGTGTCGCGCATCGCCGGCGGCGCATCCGAAGTGCTGAAGGACATCATCAGCCGCAATCTGTAGGCGGAAGCGGGCGTCGGGGCCTTGATGCGGCGGGCATCCGAAGTCCGCGCCCTTTCCGATGCCCTTTCCGACGCCATGGCTCAGACCTGCGGCTCGCTCAGCAGGATCTCGACCCGCCGGTTTTTCGCGCGCGCGGCTTCGGTGGCGTTGTCGGTCAGCGGCTCGCGCGAGCCCCGGCCTTCGATCGCCATGCGCTGCGCCGGCACGCCATGCGTGCTCAGGTAATCGCGCACCGTCTGCGCGCGCTGCAGCGACAAGGGGTTGTTGATCGCATCCGATCCGGTGTTATCGGTGTGGCCGATGATGCGCACCTGCATCGTGGCGTCCAGGCCCTGCGCGAACTGTTCCAGCACCGGTCGCAGTTCCGGCTTCAGCGTGGCCGAACCAACGTCGAACGACAAGTCGCTGGGCACATTGACCTTGAGCTGATTGTCGGCCGTGCGTTGAACCTCGATGCCGGTGCCGGCGGTGCTGCGCTCCATGGCGGCGCGCTTGTCCTCCATGCGCTTGCTCCACAGGTTGCCAGCGACGGCCCCGAGGGCCCCGCCGATCAGCGCACCGGTGCCCGCGCGCCCTCCCGTGGCAGAGCCGATCACGGCGCCGGCCACCGCGCCGACGCCAGCGCCGGTGGCGGTGCCCTTCTGCCGTTCACTGAGACCGTCATACGTCGCGCAACCCGACACGGTGATGACGGCCAGGGCCGCGACTGCCATGCGCCGCCATGCAATTGGGGTATAGGACATTCTGCTCTCCTTGTATGAACCATGCGCGATGCACGCTGCCGGGATCGACCGATCCCGACGTCATCGCCTGATTCAGTTATAGCGCAGCCGCGCGCCCAAGGGATTGAAAGATCGCAAGCGACGGCCAGCGCTCCGAAGCGGCAGCCGCGGCTTCGCGCATCGGTGGCAGCGGCTGGGCAAACGGCAACGCCTGCGCCATGCGCCAGAGGCGGCTCCCTAAGCGGTGGCCAGCCGGGCGTTGAATTCCGCGGGCACCGCCTCCGGGCGCTTGTAGATGTGCAGCGTGCACGAACCGTCGGGACGCGCAGGATTGTCGAAGATCCAGTGCGCGCGCCCGTACCAGCGCAAGGTGGCCACCCCGTTCCAGGCCGGGCAGTGCGAGCAGTAGACCGGCATGCGCGGCGCACCGAGCGTCAAGGGTCCGGGGGTCGGCACGAACGGCAGTGGCTGCGCCCCGCCATATGCGCCCTCGATCTGCAGCCGTCCGCCGCTGCCGCAGGGCGTCTGCTCGATGGTGAACTTCTCCTCGTCTTCGATGACGGCCACCTCGCCCATGTGCTGCTTGAGCAGGAACGCACTGGTGCGTGTGAACTCGGCCGCCGACTGCTTGTCCCACTTGTCGAAGCCGGCGCGCTGGCCTTCGGCAGTGTCGAGGTGAAAGCGCAGCATGCCCTCGGCGCCGAAGCGATCCAGCACGAAGCCGAATGTCTCGGCCATGAACCGCACCAGCCGGTCGTGATAAGGCAGGTAGTCCTCGCGCTCCTTGTGGTCGAGCCAGTGTCGCGCCTGTGCGCCGTCGTTCGCCGTCAGGGCATCGATCACCCGCTGCGCGGCCATCGCCTGGTCGACCTCGAAGCGCTGCTGCCGTGCCTGCAGCGCCCGCAGCGTGATTTCGGCCGTCTCGGGCAGCGGCTCGGCCGGCGTTGCGTCGGTCGGACCCCGGTCCGGCCGATGGCCCGACTGGGCGGCGAGCCCCTCGCGAAGCACGCTGCGGCCCGCGGCCACCGCGCCTTCGAGGCCACTGCGGAAGTCGGCCATCAGCTGGCGAAGATCGCGATCGAGCCGCCCGCGATCGACGCTCGAGCCCGGGGGCGGAGCAAGCACCGCCAGCTGTCCCAGCAGCACCCGTACGGTGATGCCCAGACCGCGGGACATCAGCAGAAACTCGCTGGCCAGGCTGCGCGCCTGTCCATCGCCCTCGCGGGCGAGCACGAGTGCGGCCGGCAGGTCGTTGCGCGCAATGGCCGCGCGCAGCGTGTCGGTAAGCCGCTTTCCCCAATCGTGGTGCTGCAGGGTCATGCTCGCCTCCTGACAGTGCGCGTCAGAACACCGCCGATGCACCGCCGTCGATGTTGATGCTCGAACCGGTCACGAAGCTGGCCGCCTCGCTGACCAGGAACGCGATCACATTGGCCGCTTCGTCGGCGCGCCCGACGCGGCCGATGGGGATGTTCTTGCCAAGGTTGTCGTAGATCGTCTCGACATCGACGCCTTCGCGGGCCGCACGCCGCTCGTGCTGGCCCGCACGCACCAGCCCGATGCACACGCTGTTCACCAGGATCTGATGGGGCGCGTATTCCTTGGACAGCGCCTTGGTCATCGCCTGCCCGGCCGCGCGGGTGACCGTGGTCGGCATGGTCTTGGCACCCGGCTGCTTCGCGCCGATGTTGGTGACGTTGACGATGCGACCGCCGCCGCGCGATTTCATCTGCGGCAGGGCCAGGCGGATGAGGCGGATGGCGCCGAACAGCTTCAGATCGAAGTCGGACTGCCAGGCACCGTCGGTGACCGACTCGAAGGCGCCGGTGGCCGATGTGCCCGCGTTGTTGACCAGGATGTCGATGCCCCCGAAAGCCTTCACCGCCTCGGCGATGACCCGGTCGCAGTCCTCCGGCTTACTGACATCGGCCGACACCGTGGCAACCTTGCCGCCGGCGCCGCGAATCACTGCCGCGACGGCGTCCAGGCCGTCCTGTCCGCGAGCGACGATGACGACGCTGGCGCCTTCAGCGGCCAGCCGCTCGGCGGTGGCCTTGCCGATGCCTTGTGTGCCGCCGGTGATGACCGCGACCTTGCCCTTGAGTCCGAGTTCCATGTGCGCTTCTCCTTGTCTGTGTGCGATTGATCAGGCGCGCTTCAGGCGCTCGTTCTGCGGGAACATGAAGCGTCGCGCCTCGTCGTCGGTTTCGGTCTTGAATGCGTGGCTGCTCTTGAGCTTCTCGGCGCGCTGCGCCGCCGGCCGGGCACTGACCTCGTCGAGCAGACGCTTGACATTGGGGTAGGCCGCCCACGGTGTCTCGCCGCCCAGCACATAGGGCAGCAGCCGCGCCCAGCCCCAGACGGCCATGTCGACGATGCCGTACTCGCCGCCCACCATGTATCGATTGCCGGCGAGGCGGTCTTCGATCAGCTTCCAGTGGCGATGCGCTTCGTAGTCGTAGCGGTTCAGCGCGTATTCCTTGGGCTCGGGCGCGGCATGGCGGAAGTGCACCGCCTGGCCCGAGAACGGGCCGATGCCGCTGGCCACGAACATCAGCCACGACAGCATCGCACCACGGCCCGCGCCGTCGGTGATCGGCGGGACGAAGCGCCCGGCCTTGTCGGCCAGATACAGCAGGATGGCGTTGCTGTCGAACACCACTGCGTCGCCATCGACCAGCGCCGGCACCTTGGCGTTCGGGTTCACCGCCAGATAAGCGGGTGCGAACTGCTCGCCCTTGCGGGTGTCGACCGGCATCGGCTGATAGGGCAGGCCGAGCTCTTCGAGCAGCAGCGCGACCTTCATCGGATTGGGTGCTGCGTTGAAGTAGAACTGAATCATGGTGAAGCACCTTGCGCTGAAGAGGTCACGAACGGGCAGTCATCTTCCTACATTTCGGTGATCACGGTTCAGCGCGCGATTTCGCTCTCCGGTCGCGCGGCCGACGGGCGGGTCAGCCAGTGCAGCGCCGCTGCCGCCATCAGGCCGACGATTCCGATGCTGGCGAAGGCAAAGCCCCAGGCGTTGGCGGCCTGGCGCCCGCCCGTCGCATCGAGCACCGTGCCGAACAGCACCGGACCCACGAACGATCCGACTGATCCGACCATCGTGTAGAACGCGACCGTCGAACCGCGGCGCAGTGGATCGGCGCGTGACATCACCCCCGCCGACAAGACCCCCGCATCGGCCGTCACCAGGATGTTGTGCAGGAGCACAGGACCCAGGAAGAACAGCCAGTATGGCCAGCGGCCGGCAAAGCCGACGACGAGACTGGTCAGCGCCGAAGCCACGAGCACCACCAGCGCGACACGCGCCAGCCCGAAGCGCTGGCTGAAATCGCCACCGAACATGCCGGTCGGCACGCCGACCAGGATCAGCAGCGTGGCAACCAGCGACAGGTTCCATGCGGGTGCGCTGCCCGGGTGCAGCGTGGCGACGAAGGCCAGGAATGCGACGGTCCAGCCGCGCATCGCGAGCAGTTCGACCGAGTGCGAAAACCC
>DAONCJ010000087.1:0-10509 GCA_035401985.1 Burkholderiaceae bacterium
CCAGCTCGACATCATCGCCGAGGGATCGATGCACGACCGCATGGTGCGGACCAACCCGCGGCTGATCGAAGGCCCCGCAGTCGTCAGGCAGCTGCTGGACGCCGCCTGGTAAAGCGCGGCGCCGGGCGGCCATGCGTCAGGTGGTCGGACCCTTGAATCCGAGCCGGGCCGACAGGCGCCCGGCCGCCGCGGCCAGCGCATGGGGCACCGATCCGTCCCAGTCGGGGGCCAGACGGCTGGCCCGCGCAGCCAATGACAGCGCCAGCACCATGCGGCCCTCGGCATTGAACACCGGTGCGCTGAACGCATTGACCGCGACCTGATGCACGGGTGAGGCCTTCGGTTCGGCCGCGCGCGCCAGACCGCGGCGTCGCGCCTCCTTCACCTCATGCTCGAACTGGGCGCGGCGCTGCTCGGCGTCGGTGCCCTCGCCTTCGCCCAGGATCAGTTCTTCCTCGATGAGCCCGCGCGTTTCGTCTTCGGGCAGAAAAGCCGCAAAGGCGCGTCCAGTGGCCGAGCGGGTGATGCCCATCACCAGCCCGGTGCGCAGGTGTTCGCTGACCGGCTGGCTCGAGGGCTCCCAGCGGATCGCGGTGGGCCCGCGATTGCCCCAGACAGCCAGGCAAAGCGTGTGCTGGCCAACCTGTTCACAGATGTCGGGCAGCGCCGCGCTCACGACGCGCACCGCCTCGATGTCGGCAAGATTGGAGCTGCCCAGCTGCAGGGACTCGGGGCCCAGGTCGTGGGCATAGGCGACCATGTAGCGGCCACCGCCGAAGGCCAGCGGCTTGCTTTGCGCCCGGTGCGCGATGCGCTCGACGCGGCCCAGAAAGACGATGTGATCGCCGCCCGGATAGGCCGCGACCTTCGTGCACTCGAGGTGGGCCGCGCAGCCGTCGATCAGTGGCGAACCGCCCAGGCCGTCGCTGAACGCGATGGAGCTGAACTTGTCGTCACGCGACTTGGCGAAGTGATCGGAGATCGACACCTGATTGTCGGCCAGGATATTGACCGCAAAGCAGTCGCTGTCCCGGAACGCCGGATGGCTGCGCGAGGTGAGCGCCTGGCTCCAGAGAATGAGCGGCGGGTCGAGCGAGACCGAGCTGAATGAATTCGCGGTGGCCCCATACGGGCGCCCCTGCGCATCGCGCGTTGTCACCACCGTGACCCCGGTCACGAAGGTGCCCAGAACACGACGCAGCTCGCGCTGGTCGAACGGACTCAAGCTGGTCATCGCGTTGTCTCCCTGCACCGGTCGTCCATCCCGGTATCAAGCCTCCGGCTCCTGCGGGGCTGGCTTGGGATCGACCGTTGTTCGAGGGAGTCTATCGCGATAATCGCGCAGGCCCTGGATGCTGCGGCTCGATTTCCGGAGTCGCTCACGCCGGCTTGCCCGGCGGATGAGAATCGCCCGGCAGACGATCGCGCGGCAGCCGGCTGGCCGACCAGGCGCCCAGTGCACACGCCACCCCGGCCGCCAGGTAGGCGACGTGGTAGCCGGCGACATTGCCCGCCAATTGCCCGGGCAGCCACGCCGCGCTGGCGACGCTGAGCGAGATTGCCCCGAATGCGGCCGCCCCGGTCGCCGCGCCCAGATTGCGCGACAACGAGACGACCGCGGCCGCAGCGCCCAGCCGCTGAGGACCGGCGGCGACTTGCGTGATGATCTGCGTCACCGACATGACCATGCCCATGCCCAGGCCGGCCCCCGCACCGCAGATCAGCACCGCGATGCGCGAGGGTGGCAGCAGCGCGAGCAGGACGAGACTGATCGTCGCCAGGATGAGTCCACCCATCGGGGGCTCACGCGTGCGCCCCGTCTGCATGACGATCCGCCCGGCGAGGATCGATCCGAGAATGGTGCCGCCCGTCACCGGCAGCAGCATCACGCCGGACTCCGAGGCGCTGCTGCCGAAGGCGGCCTGAACGTAGGCCGGCAGATAAAACACCAGGGAGAACATGGCGGCCGCATAAGTCAGCGTCGCGATCGCCGAGTGCCGCATGACCGACAAGCGCAGCAGATCCAGCGGCAGGTACGGATGAGCGGTGCGCATGCCCACCCGCCAGAGCAGCAGCCACAGGCAAAGCGCGAGCAAGGGCACGCCCCACACCAGCCAGCCCGACAGCAGCGTGATGCCACCGGTGCGCGACAGCAGCCACATGGTCAGCGCGGCCGTCAGCGCAAACAGCACGCCGCCGGGGAAGTCGAGCCGGCCTCTGCGGTCCAGCGGCGGTGGCACGTGCGACAGGCGGGCCAGCCGCCAGCCGGCCAGCGCGCACAGCGGCAGATTGGCCACGAACAGCCAGCGCCAGTCGCCCATCTGGACGACCACCCCGCCCAGCAGCGGCCCGATCAGGCTTGCCGTGGCAAACAGCACCGAAAAGTAGCCCTGATAGCGGGCCCGCTCGCGCGGCCGAAGCACCTCTCCGATCAGCGCGTGCGACAGGCTCATCATGCCCGCGCCTCCCGCGCCCTGCAGGGTCCGGGCCGCGATCAGCCACTGGATCGTCGGCGCCAGCGAGCAGGCCACCGAGCCGACGGTGAACACGCACAGGGCGACACCCAGCAATTGCCGGCGTCCGTAGCGATCGGCCAGCCGGCCATACAGGGGCACCAGCACGACCGATGCCAGCAGGTAGGCCACAGCCAGCCACGACACGCGGTTCATGTCGCCGAACTCGCGGCCGATCTCGGGCGTGGCGACCGCCAGCAGTGTCTGGTCGACCGCCGCCAGGAACATCGGCAGCAGGACCGCGGTGAACAGCACGATAAAGGGGGTGCCCCCCGGCGCACCCGGCACCGGGTTTGCGGCTTCTTCCTGCGGGCGCGTTCCGGGGGCGGGCCGAGGCGGCTCGAGTGACGGTTCGGAAGGGGACTGCGGAACGCTCAACGACAAATCCTCGGGGCACGGCGCGATCCGTACCGACGGGCCGCCTGCCGTCGCGTCATGGCGGATCCATGAGGGCGGCGGCATCCGGCGGCCACCTTATCACCGGTCTTGTCCCCGCAACGGCGGCGCTCCTGGCCGACGTTCCGGTCGAGCCGATCCATAGACATCAAGTGGCGCACCTTTACGTTGCAAAGCCCGAATGGCAGCCAGCCTTACGCTGTAAAGTACAGGCATGAAGCGGATCCCCGCCCCGTCCCGGGCCCGGCCGGCACTGACGCGCGAACGGATCGCGGCGACTGCGCTCGCGCTGATCGATGAAGCGGGTCTGGACGGCCTGTCGATGCGGGTGCTGGGCAACCGGCTGGGTGTGGAGGCGATGGCCCTCTACCACCACTTCCCGGACAAGCACCAACTGCTCGATGCAGTCGGCGATGCACTGGTTGCGCAATGGGAGCTTCCGGCGCGCGGCACGCGGCCGCCACTGGCCCGGTTGCGCCACCTGGTGCGCAGTGGCCGGGCGAGCGCCCTGCGTCATCCCCAGGCGTTTGCGTTGGTGACGAGTCGGCGACTGAACACCCCGCGTTCGATGGAGATGCTCGAGCGCGTGCTGGAAGCCTTTGCCGATCTGGGCCTGGAGCCAGGCGAATCGGCCCGCTGGCTTTCGTTGATGGGTGCCTTTGCCAGCGGCCATGCCATGGCGGAAGTGGCCCCCGGTTCACCCGGGGGCCAGCCCGACGCCCTGCCCGGCCCGTACTGGCAGGCCGCCGCGCCACACCTGCAGCCCGATCAGCTCGACGCGGTGTTCGAATCCGGGCTCGAGGTGCTGTTCGATGCGCTGGCCGCGCGGCTCATCGGCCCGCCGACGCGCTAGAGCGTGCCGGCCAGACCGAGTTCGGTCGACAGCCGCCGATAGACAGGCCAGGACATCTTGATGAAGTCCTGCAGTTCCTTGCCGACCAGAGGACGGTCGTCGGCCACCAGGGTGTGCCGCAGCGCCCGCACCCGCGCCGACTTGTCGACCGCCTCGAGGAACAACGCGGCCATCCGGTCGGCGATCGGCTTGGGCAGGCCGGCCGGCGCAAGCATCATGTTGCACTCGTTCAGCGCCGTGAACGCCTCGCCCTTGAAGCCCAGATCGTCCCAGGTGACCAGATCGGGATAGCGCGGCGACTTGCCGCCCGAGATGAACATCAGCGCCTTCACGCCGCCACGCTCGATCACATTGCCCAGACCGGCCATCGAGCCGGCGCCTATGTCGATCTGGCTGCCAAGCAGATCGGGGACCATCAGGCCGGTGCCGCGATAGTTGACCATGTTGAACTTGGCGCCGGTCTGGCGCGCCACTTCCGCCATCAGCAGCTGCCAGCCCGAGCCGATGCTGTAGTTGCCCACGCTCACCGGCTGCTTCTTGGACATCTCGATCACCTCCGGAAAGGTGCGAGCCGGCAGATCCTTGCGAGCGACCATCACCCCGCGACCGGTGCTGATCTCGCCGATCGGGAGCAGTTCGGTGTCGGGGTTGATGGGAGGCTTCTTCAGCAGCACCGGCGCCTGCGCGAGCTGGCTGTGCAGCGTGATCAGGAAGGTGTAGCCGTCGGGGGCGGAACGCGCCACCGATTCGGCGGCGATCATGCCCGCGCCCCCTGGCTTGTTCTCGACCGCGATCGCCACTCCGAGATGGGTGGACATGTAGTCGGCGAACGCCCGCGCTGTGCCGTCGGTCGAAGCGCCCGGCGCCTGCGCGCAGACGAAGCGGATCGGCTTGGACGGCCATTTGTTGGCGAACACCGTGCGAGGCATCAGCGAGGCCGACGCGGCAGCCGCACCTGCCCCGAGCAGCTGGCGCCGCGACTTGTCTGCCGTGCTTGTCTTCTTGTGGTTTGTCATCTGTGTGTCTCCGGTTCGGATAACCCGTGCGGGCGCGCCGGATCGCCTGCCGTTCCGTACGGCCCGCAGCGCATGATCGGGGGGCACACCCGCCGGGGCAAGCCGGCTCGGCCAAATATCACTCAGGTGATGGCTCGCCCGGGTTCCATCGTCTGCGTGCCCCGCGCCCCGGCCCGCATCATCCTGTGCTAGCTTCGCCGGACACACCGGCCCCGGGAAATTGCGCCTAGAGCCGGCCCCGAATCGGCCGACGGCTGTCCGCCTCGCCCTGCCCCCGGAGCTCCACATGAAGGCTGCTGTATTCCATGGTCCCAACCTGCCCCTCACCATCGAGGACGTCGAGATCGAGAAACCCGCCCCGCGCGAGGTGCTGATCCGCACGGCGGTGGCCGGCCTGTGCCATAGCGACCTGCATTTCATCGAAGGCAAGTGGCCGTGGCCCGCGCCTGCCATCCTGGGCCATGAGTCGTCGGGAATCGTCGAGGCGGTCGGCCGCGACGTCACTTACGTGAAGCCCGGCGACCATGTGATCACCTGTCTGTCCGTGTTCTGCGGCTATTGCGAGAACTGCCTGAGCGGACGCATGTCGATCTGCCAGAACACCGAAGTGAAGCTTCTGCCCGGCGTCGCCAAGCGGCTGCGCTGGCAGGGCAAGCACCTGAACCAGTATCTCAATCTGTCCTCGTTCGCCGAGCAGATGCTCGTGCACGAGCATGCGCTGGTGAAGGTCACGCCCGACATGCCGCTGGATCTGGCGGCCCTGATCGGCTGCGGCGTCATGACCGGCTTTGGCGCCGTCGTCCACACGGCGAAGGTGCAGCCCGGCTCGACCGTGGCGGTGGTCGGCTGCGGCGGGATCGGCCTGTCGGCGGTCAATGGCGCGGCGATTGCGGGCGCGGGGCGGATCATCGCGATCGACAGGGATCCGGGCAAGCTCGAACTGGCACGCAAATTCGGCGCCACGCATGGAGTGCTCGCTGATGCGGACACCGTCAAGAAGGTGATCGACATGACCGAAGGCGGCGTGCACGACTCGTTCGAGTGCGTCGGCCTGAAGCAGACCGCGGAGATGTGCTTCTCGATCCTGCGCCCGGGCGGCACGGCGACCATCGTGGGCATGATCCCCGTCGGCACCAAGATCGAGCTGCATGGCGTGGATTTCCTGCGCGAGCGCCGCATCCAGGGTTCGTCCATGGGATCGAACCGCTTCCGCGTCGACATGCCGCGGCTGATCGAGTTCTATCAGCAGGGCCGTCTGCACCTGGACGAGATGATCTCCGGTCGCATCAAGATCGAGCAGATCAACGAAGGATTCGCAGCCCTGAGCAAGGGCGGAGTCGCCCGCAGCGTGATCATGTTCGATCAATGATCGGATGCCCCTGAGGGGGGCGCGCCCGGCGGCTGCTCCGGGCGTCGCGTCACCGGCTTGAAGGCGCGTTGCGCCGGCCGGTGCATGAGTGCGCCGGATATCTGATCCGGCGCATCACAGACGAGGTTCAGCGCGCCTGGTAGTTGCCCGCGCGGCGCTCGGCCACCGAGCGAACGCCTTCGGCGTGGTCCTCGGTCCGCGCGAGCCAGGTCTGCTCGGCTCCTTCGCGGTCCGTCTGCTCCTGCACTTCGGCGGCCAGCTTGCGGCGCAGCGTGAGCCGCGTCGACTGCACGGCCAGCGGCGCGTTTTCGGCGATGGAATTGGCGAAAGCGAAGGCCTCGGCCCGCACGTTTTCCAGGGGGACCAGGCGATCGACCAGACCCCACTTCATCGCCGTTTCACCGTCGATGCGCACGCCGGTCAGGAACATCTCGGCGGCCTTCTGTTCGCCGATGATGCGCGGCAGCGTGTGCGTCAGACCGAACCCCGGATGGATGCCCAGCTTGACGAAGTTCGCGGCGAACCGGGACTCGGGACAGCCCACCCGGAAATCGGCGAACACCGCCAGACCGAATCCGCCGCCGATGGCCGCACCCTGAACGGCGGCGATGACCGGCTTTTGCGTGGCGAACAGGCGCACAGCATCCTGATACAGCGGATTGCGGCCGCGCGGCGACCCGCCATCGAGGACCGAGGCACTGCGGTTGGAGAAATTGGCGCCGGCGCAGAACGACTTGCCTTCCGAACACAGCACGATCGCGCGACATTCGCGGGTCTGGTCCAGATCCTCGAGCGCATCGGACAGATCGCGGATCAGTTCGTGGTCGAAGAAGTTGTTCGGCGGGCGGCGGATCTCGACTTCAGCCACGTTGCCACGCATCGTGACGGCAACATCCCCATAGCGTTCTTTCAGCATGCTTTCTCTCCCGATCGGCCTTGGGCCGTGAAGTCTGCCGGCAATGGCGCCGGCGGTCGATGTGATGTTCCGGAGCGTCGTCCGTACCCTGAATGCTCAGGGTCGCATGACCCTGCTCAGCCGGCCCGGACGGGCTTCTCGCACGGTACGGTACCCATGTCGCCGGGCAGCGTCACCTCGAGCAGTTCGAATTCTTCGGAAGTGGCGGTCTCGTTGTGCTTCAAGCCGCCCGGTATGAGCAGGGATTCGCCCGCCTGCAGGCGGATTTTCCGCCCGTCCTCGAATTCCAGATCGACCCAGCCCTTCAGCCCGTAGACGAATTGCGCCTCGCAGACGTGGTAGTGCCAGCCGGTGGGCTTGGACAGGCCACTGCTCGAGGACATCACCTGGGCGCGCATCCGGCCATCGGTCGCCTGGGCCACCAGCAGGTCACGGTACTTGAAGAATTCGCGCCGGCCGGCAACCTCGGGCGCGCTCAACGGCGTGGCGTGGGCCAGTGTTCCGGTGGACTGGCTGCCCGGGGCGCCGGGTGAAACGGAGGCAATCGGGTCGCTCATGGGTTTCTCCTCGAAGGTCGTGCGCCCGATTATGAGCCGCTGCCGGCGAACCTGTCCGCCCGGGAATTTCGATACCCTTCGGTCCGAAACCACTTCTGGCGGACCCGACGATGAAACCCTCTTTGCGCTTCGACGTGGCCGTGATCGGCGGCGGCATTGTCGGCTCTGCCCTGGCGTACTTTCTGGCGAACGAGTCGCCCGGTCTGTCGGTCTGCGTGATCGAGCCCGATTCCACCTACGAGTTTGCATCGGCGTTGCGGGCCTCGGGCGGCTGCCGGGTTCAGTTCACCTGCCCCGAAAACATCGAGATGTCGAAGTTCGGCATCGACTTCATCCGGACATTCGAAGTGGCGATGGCTGCGGCGGGAAGGCCCTCACCGGTTGACTGGGTCGAGGGTGGATACCTGTTCATCGTGCCGCCCGAGCAGAGCGCTGCGCTGGAACGAAACGCCGCCCGGCAGCGGGCTCACGGCTGCATCGTGGACCTGCTGACTCCTGCCGAACTCAAGGCGCGCTTCCCCTCGATGAACGTGTCGGACCTGGGCGCTGGCGCGCACACGCCGCACGATGGCTGGTGCGATCCGCACGGCCTGCTGTGGGGCTTGCGGCGTGCCGCCATCGCGGGCGGCGCGCAATACATCGAGGACCGCTTCGAATCGGCCGAGTACGACAGCGTCAAGGTGAAGGCGATCCGACTGGCCGGCGGGCGGCGGGTCGAGGCCGACGCCTTCGTCAACGCCACGGGGGCATGGTCCGGTCAGGTTGCCGAGCGATTCGGCATGCGCCTGCCGATCACGCCGATGCGCCGCTTCGAGCACTACTTCACACCGGCCACACCGGTCGAACGGCTGCCGTATGTGAAGGACGTCGCGCGACTTGCGTTCCGCTCCGAGGGCAAGGGTTTCTCGGGCGGGCTGGTGGATGGCAGCGAGCAGCGCGGCTTCAACTTCGAAGTCGATCACGGGTACTTCGAGCGGGTCGTCTGGCCGGCCGTGGTGCACCGGTTTCCGGCCTTCGAGGGGGCGAAGTGTCACCGCACCTGGTCGGGTCTGTACGAAGTGAACGAGCTGGACGGGAACCCGGTCATCGGCGCCTGGACGAAAGGACTGGCCAACCTTTACACGGTGGCCGGATTCTCGGGCCACGGCATGATGCATGCGCCGGCGGCCGGGCGCGCGGTCGCCGAACTGATTGTGCACGGCAGTTACCGGACGATCGATCTGTCGCGTCTCGGGTATGAACGGATCGAGGCCGGGGCAGCCTACGCGGAGCAAGGCATTCTCTAGCGCCCGCGCGGCAGCCGTCTGTCACTCGGCGGCGTAACCTGCCTTGCGCATCATTTCACCGAAGGACTGGACCAGCGCGGCCTGGCGCGTCGCGAACTCGGCGGGTCCGGACGTGAGCACATCCAGTCCGGTGTTGAAGAGCTTCTGCTTGAGGTCGGGCGACTCGGTGGCTGCCTTGAGCTCCTGGCTCCACGCATCGACCAGGCCCTGAGGCATCCCCGGCGGACCATAAAAGCCGTAGAAGCCTTCATAGCCCAGCGCCGGATGCCCGAGTTCGCCGACGGTCGGAAGGTCCGGCGCAAAAGGCAGCCTGCGCGAGGCGCTCAGAGCGATGATCTTCACCTTTCCGGCCTGATGGTGGGTCAGGAAATCGGTCAGGCCGCCGCAGCCGGCGGCGACGTGCCCGGCCATCAGATCGGACAGAAGGGGTGCCGCACCCTTGTAACCCACGCCCTCCACCGGTATGCCGATCGACTTGCCCAGCAGCACACCGAAAAAGTGGGTGTTGCTGCCCAGTGCGGTCGTGCCGAAGGTGTTCTTGCCAGGATTGCGCTTGAGCCAGGCGGTGTATTCCTGAAGATTCGACACCCCGATCGTGGGCGACACGACAAACACGGTGGACGTGAGCCCGGTGAGGCCCAGCGGCATCATGTCCTTTTCGAGCACGAAGCCCGGAGACTTGCGGGTGACGGTCAGCGCGACAGTGGTGGCAGCGGTGCCATACATGATCACGCTGCCATCGAGCGGCGCTTTCTTCAGTGCGTCGATCGCGATCACGCCACTGGCTCCTGCACGATTTTCGACAATGACGTTGTTGCCCGTGCGCTCGCGCAGCTTGTCCGCGATGTAGCGGGCCATGACGTCGGTGCCGCCGCCAGCGGGGAACCCGACCAGAATCCGGATGGTGCCAGCGGGCAGCTTCTGTGCTCTGGCCGTGGCGGGCACGACACCCGACAAGGCCGCTAGACCGGCGGTTTGCAGCAGTTTGCGGCGATCCGAGCTCACTGACATTTCCGACACCCCTTGTAGTTTTTGATGGACCGCGCATGCGCGGGCACGGCGACCATAGGCGAGCCGCCTCAAGTGCGCAAGTGGGCGTGTGGTCAACGATTCGACGGCGTCTCGTCAGCGTCAGTACAGGCGTATCGCCATGTCGAAATGCCACGTTCGGCGGATCTCGACGACGTCGTAGTCCCGGGCCAGTCCTGGCGGGAATGTCTCGTAGGGCACCTGGCTCTGGACGACTCGACGAATGGCCTCGTCGATTTCGGGTACCCCGCTGGACACGACGAAGGTCACCGATTCGACGGAGCCATCGTTGCGGATGGCCAGTGTCACCATCGGATCGGTATGCGGGCGCTTCACCGCGTCCCGCACGATGTCGAAGGTCGCATTCAGTTCGATCCTGCGTGCCATCGCTTCGGCATAGCGAACGAGTTCGCCGTTCGCATCCGAACGGCCGAACAGTCTCGCCCGGCGCGCGCCGCCGGGTGGAGGCAGACGCCGGGGCGGCTGGTTCGCAGCGATCGAGGCCGCCTTTCGCCTGTCCGCCTCCTCGTTGAGTTGACGTCCGATCGCACGCAGCGCGGCTTCCCGGCGGGCA
>DAONCJ010000088.1:0-10218 GCA_035401985.1 Burkholderiaceae bacterium
TCGGCAAGCGCTCCCACCGCCACCAGCAGCAGCGCGTAGGCCAGCAGCGCCGGCACCAGGTTGGGCAGCAGTTCGCGGAAGATGATGCGCGCGTTGCCCATGCCGGCGGCGCGTGCCGCGGTCACGAACTCGAGCTCGCTCAGGCGCAACGTGTTGGCGCGTGCGATGCGCACCACCGCCGGTGTGAACACGATGCCCAGGGCGACGATCACTTTGACCAGCGCCTGGCCCGGGTAGGCCACCATCGCGATGATCAGCACCAGCGGCGGGAAGGCGAGCAGCACGTTCACCACCATCAGGATGACGCGCTCGATCCAGCCCCGGTAGTAGCCGGCGATGATGCCGAGCAGACCGCCCAGCGCGAGCCCGAAGGCGACCGATCCCAGGCTCACCACCAGCGTGATGCGAAAGCCGTGGACCGTGCGCGAGAAGACGTCCCGGCCGAGCGAGTCGGCGCCGAACCAGCGCGCGGCACCTGGCTTGGCGAGCATGTCGGACAGACTCTGCGCGAGAGGATCCGGGATGGGCAGCCAGTTCGCGGTGAGGGTGGCGGTGAGCACCAGGGCGAGCCAGACCATGGCGAGACGATGGAGCAGTGGCGTGCGTTGCATCTCATGCCCCCGCGTCGCGCAGCAGGCGCGGGTCGACCAGCGCGTAGACAAGGTCGGTGAGCAGGTTGATGAGAATGAACATCACGCCCACGAACAGCACGATGCCCTGGGTCATCAGGTACTCCTGCTGATACACCGATTCGACGAGCAGCTGACCGACGCCGGGCAGCGCGAACATCGTCTCGATGATGATCGCCCCGCCCATCAGCCGACCCATGTTGATGCCGACGACCGTGATCAGGTTCAGGGACGAAGGCCGCAGGGCGTTCTCGAACAGGATTCTGCGCGTGGGCAGGCCCATGCCGCGCGCCAGCGAGATGAAGTTCTGCTGCAGCGTGCCGACCATCTCGCTGCGCAGCAGGCGCAGGTACACCGGCACCTCGGTCATCGCCAGCGCCACCACCGGCAGCACCATGCTCTCGAGGTTGGCGAGGAAGCCCTCGTTCAGCGCCACGAAGCCGGTGGCGGGCAGCCAGTTCAGATGCAGCGCGAAGATGTAGATCAGGCCCAGGGCGAGCACGAACGACGGCAGCGACAGCTTCGCGAGGCACACCAGCAGCGTGGCATGGTCGAAGGTCGTGCCGCGGCGATAGGCGCTCCAGATGCCGACCGGGACCGCGACGGCCAGGGCCAGAAGCTGTGTCAGCAGGATCAGTTCGATCGTCACCGGAAGGCGCGAAAGGATGACGTCCAGCGTCGGCTCACCCGAATGGATGCCGCGCCCGAAGTCGCCCTGCAGCACATTGCCCAGCCAGGACAGGTAGCGCTGCCACATCGGCTGGTCGAGCCCCAGTTCGGCGCGCAGCGACGCGACCCGCTCCGGCGTGGCCGAGTCGGCAAGGATCAGCAGCGCGAGGTCGCCGGGCAGCAGTGCAATCAGCAGGAAGCTGACGATCGACACCGCGATCAATGTCGCGACGAGGTTGGCTGCGCCTCCCGCGAATTGTCTCAAGAGCATGCGTTCGTCTCCGTGGTCGTCCGCGGGTCATGGCTCGCGGATCGGTCTGCTGTCTGGCGTGTGTCGCCGCTTCGGGCTCGGGCGCCTGGCGTCCGCGGTCTGAACAGGCTCCGGTCAGTCGCGCTGCAGGGTGTGCACGTAGCAGACCGCGCCCACGCCGACCATGTGCGCCAGGCCCACCTTGGCGCCCTTGTGCTGACGGGCGCCTGCCGCGCCGCGCAGCTGAAGGGCGATTTCGCCGATCTGTCCCACGCCCGTGGGCCCGATCGGATGGCCCATCGCAATCAGGCCGCCGGACGGGTTGACGGCACACTGTCCGCCGATGTCCCATGCGCCGCTCTTCAGCAACTCGACCGCTGCACCCGGCGCGCACAGACCCATGGCCTCGACGTACTGGACCTCCTCGACCGTGAACGCGTCGTGCAGTTCGACCACGTCGAGCTGTTCAGGCTTCAGCCCGGCCTCGCGCAGGCAGATTTCGGTCGTCTCGGACGTGAGGTTCGCATCGAAGTTCGAGTTGTCGTCATAGACGCGCTGGCTGCGCGATGCCGAACCGGTCACGCGCACCGGCTTGTCGCCCGAGATGTTCAGGCGGCGGATCGCATCCTCGGACGCGATGATCACCGCCGCCGCGCCTTCGCCGACGGGCGTGCACTGCAGGGTCGTGAAGTTGCCGGCAACCGGCCGGCCACCCAGGATCTCCTCGAGTGTGCGCACCTGCTGGCGATGCGCGTTCGGGTTCAGTGCGCCGTTTCCGTGGTTCTTCACCGCGACCCGCGCCACATCGTCCGGATTGACGCCCCATCGCTGGGCGTACTGGTCGGCCAGCAGCGCGAAGTGCGTGAACGGCACGATCGCGTCGTCGGCGAGGTGGTTGATTCCGGTCATCCGCTCGGCGCGACCGCGCGGTCCGGACTGCGAAGGCTTGTCGACGCCGAGCACCAGCGCCACATCGATCAAGCCGCTGGCGACTTCGATGCAGGCTTTCCGAAACGCCGCGGAGCTGGAGGCCGACGCGTTCTCGATGTGGATCAGCTCGATGCCCGAGGCGCCGAGGTGGCGCAGGATCGGCCGACCCGGGGCCATCGGCAGCAGCGCCGTGGCGACGAACGCCGACTCGACTGAGGGGTACTCGATGCCGGCGTCGGCCAGCGCACCGCGCGCGGCGGCCAGACCGAGCGTCACGAACGTGGTTTCGGTCAGCGGCTGATAGCGGTGCCAGCCGGCGCCGACGACGTAAACAGGGCGCAGATCTTTCAAGGTCTTGGTCATGGCCGGCTCGTTCAGGCGGATTGCACAGGGGTGAATCGCAGGTCGACGATGACATCGCCGTCGTCGGCCTTGCCAACCTCGGCCAGCAATCCGCGCATCCGGGTGCCGATCGGCAACTGTTCGGCGCGGTCGCTATCGAGCAGCGAACGCACGACCGGTCCGGAGTCCAGCCGGACCGCGACGACGACGAAGGGTGGCGTGCGGTCCTTGGCGGCGTGCATCAGCACCCTGGCCGAGGCCGTGAGCGAGCCTTCACCGGGCAGGCGCGCGGCGGTGACCGCATCACCGGTGAGGCCGCACTTTTCGCACCCATAGGACTGCATCGGGAAGAACACGTAGCCGCAGCGGCATCGCCCACCGAGCAGTTCCGGAACCGACGTCGGACTTTCGGGGACGGTGTACAGATCGGGCTTGAGAGGGCGCATGCCGAGTGCTTCCTGGGGGACATAGAGTCGGGGCAGCATACGGTCATGCTGTCTGTTGTACAAGTATCCGATCCGATTCTGCCGCGAACGAGATTATCTTGGATTCCGTTCTAGTTACTTTCTTGGTCAACTGCTAGGCTTCGGAAAATTGCTCAAGCGGAAGCGAGTCCGATGCTCGACGGTGTGCGCGTACTGGAGGTGTCCCGGTCCCAGACCATGATGGCCGGCCGGGTCCTGGCAGACCTCGGCGCAGACGTCATCGTCGTCGAGCCGCCCGGCGGCGCCGAAGGGCGCCGCCTTCCCCCATTCCTAGGGGAGCGCGCGGGGCTCGAGCGCGGCCTGACATGGCACGCGCTGAACCGCAACAAGCGCAGCGTGACCCTCGACGTGGCCAGTTCCGACGGCCGCGACCTGTTCCTCAGGCTCGCCGCGACTGCACAAGTGGTCCTCGAAGGTGAGCAGGCGCATTTCGCGTCCCTCACCCAGAACGGCGTCGTCCACTGCGCGGTGCGTGCTTTTTCTGAAAACGGCCCCAAGCGCGCCGCCGCCTTCACCGACCGCACGATCGTCGCGGCCGCGGGGCCGGCCTACTACACCGGCGACGGGGATCGCGCTCCGCTCTACATCCCTGTGCCGCAGGCCATGATGGAGGCGGGCGCCGAGGCGGCGGTGGCGGTGCTGGCCGGGCTGGCGGCCCGCGAGCGCGATGGCGAAGGCCAGCGCGTCGGCGTGTCGATGCGTGTGGCCGCGATGATGAGCGCGTTCTCCTCTCCATACTACCCGGGCACGCAGGAGGCCAGGCCGCAGCGCTCGTCCGAACGCCGCCCGGTGGTCGGGATCCGCGCGCCGCAGTTCTATGCTTGCCGCGATGGCTTCGTGCAGGTGAACATTTCAACGGGTGGATTCGGTGCGCTGACCCGGCGGATGACCGAGTGGGTCGCCACGTGTGTGCCGCTGGCGGCCGACGTCGTCGACACCGACTGGTCACGGTTTCCGTATGGCGATGATTCCGATGCGGCACGCCGGCTGCAGGCGACGATCGACGCGCTCACCCTCGCCTTCTCGACGATGACGAAGTTCGCGATCGGCGACGCGGCGCGCGAGCACGGATTCTTCGCCGCGCCGCTTCTGGACATGAGCGACATCTCACGATTCGTGCAATACCGCGAGCGCGGACTGTGGGACAGTCAGGCGCTGCCCGACGGCCGTTCGATCGACGCCCCGGTGCGCTTCGCTCACTTCGACAGCTTCGAGATCGCCTCCGGGCGTCCGGCGCCCGCGCTGTCCGAACACACGCACGAACTGCTCGCCGAGGTCGGACTGTCCGCCCAGGAAATCCAGGCGCTGTTCGCGCACGGCATCGTCTGAGGAGACGCGAATGACCGCATCGTTGGCAGGCTTGCGCGTGCTGGACCTGAGCTGGGTCATGGTCGGCCCCATGACCGGTCGTTACCTTGCCGATCTGGGCGCCGATGTCATCAAGGTCGAGAGCCGCAAGCGCATCGATCCGCTGCGCACGCTCGGCCCGTTCGTGGGCGGCGTTTCGCACCCCGAGCGCACGCTCTCGTACCACTTCATCAATGCGGGCAAGCGCAGCGTGACCATCGACCTGTCGCACGAAGCGGGTCGCGACGTCGTGCGCTCGCTCGCGCGCCACGTCGATGTCGTCATCGAAAGCTTCACGGCCGGCACGCTCGACCGGATGGGTCTGGGCTGGTCGAGCCTGAGTGCCGAGAACCCGCGACTCGTGATGGCCTCCACCTGTCTCTTCGGCCAGACCGGGCCGGAGCGGGCGGCCGCCGGCGTCGGCACGCTTGGCGCCGCCTATTCAGGGGCGAGTCACCTTGTCGGCTGGCCGGACCGCCCGCCCACCGGCCCTTTCAGCGCGTGGACCGACTCCGTCACACCCCGTTTCGTTGCGGCCTGTCTGCTGGCGGCATTGCGCCGGCGCGACCGGGAAGGCAAGGGCTGCTATGTCGATGTCGCGCAGGCCGAGGCGGGCCTGCAGTTCCTGCTGCCCGAATACTTTCGCTTCGCCGCGAACGGTGTGGTTCCTGGCCGCCGCGGAGCCGACGTCGATCCGCACCGGGCGCCCAGCGGCACCTTCCCCTGCGCGGGTGTCGACCGCTGGATCGCGATCGACGCGTCCGCCGACGCGCATTGGCGCGCGCTGCGTTCGCTCGCCGCCCCGGCGCTCGACGACCCCGCATTCGACACGCTGCTCGGACGCCTTCGCAACCGCGAACGCCTCCATTCGTCAGTCGCTGGCTGGACGAAGCCGCAGGATCGCGACGCGCTCGAACGCGGCTTGCAGAACGCCGGCATCCCGGCGCACGTCCTTGCCGACGGTGACGACCTGATCGATGACCCCGATCTCGCGGCCGACGGCTATTACGGCCGGATCGAGGACCCGATGATCGGCCCCCAGCGCATGCGTGGCGCTCAGTTCACCATCGAACCGGCACGGACGATGCCGGCGCGCCCCGCGCCGCTGATCGGCGCGTCGACCGACGAAGTGCTGCGCGAAGTCGCCGGCTTCTCGGACGCGAAGATCGACGCGCTCAGGCGTGACGGTGTTCTCGCCTGACTCTTCACTGCTCCCTTCAAAGAATCCGCCACTATGTACCGGTTCACCGAACAGACACAGTCGATCGTCGACCTTGTCGGCCGCCTCGTCGACGAGTACCAGATGCCGCTGGAGCAGCGGGTTCTGCGCGGCGAGAAGCTCACGCGCCAGGATCGGGAGCCCGGCGTGCAGGCCGCCCGCAAGCTCGGCCTGTGGGGCTTGACCGCACCCGCCGAACACGGCGGCGCCGCCCTGTCGATGGTCGACAAGTGCGCGATCACCGAGACGAATCATCGCTGCCTGGTGCCGATCCGATGGGGCGGCAGCGCCCTGCCGCCGCTGTACGCGCTGCAGGGCGAGCAGAAGCAGCGCTACCTGGATCCGATTCTCGACGGAACGCTGCACCTGTGTTTCGCCCAGACCGAGCCTGGCGGTGGTGGCGACCCGGCGGGCGCGATCAATACCCACGCCCGGCGCACCGATCGCGGCTGGGTCATCAACGGCTCGAAGATCTGGATCAGCAGCTTTGCCGACGCCGATCTGGTCTTCGTGCTGGCGCGAACCGAGCAGGGCAACCGCGCCGGCGGCCTGTCGATGTTCGCGGTGGCCAAGGACAACCCCGGAATGATCGCGCGCGAAGTGCCGATGCTCGGCACCTTCAAGACCCACCAGCTCACGTTTGCCGACTGCGAGGTCGACGATCTCGCACTGATCGGCCTCGAGGGCTCAGGCTTCAAGAGCGCGCAGCACACGTTGTCGCTTGCGCGGATCGACGTCGGCGCCCGTGCGCTCGCCATCTCGGGGCGGTGCATCGAGATGATGATCGAGCACGCGAAGCAGCGCAAAGTGTTCGGCCAGGCCCTGTCCGAACTCCAGGAAACGCAGTCCAAGATCGTGGACTCGTGGGTCGAACTGCAGCAGAACCGTCTGCTGGTTTACGCCACCGCCGAGCGCGCCGATCGGGGCGAGGACACGCGGGTCGAGGCCGGCATGGTCAAGATGACCTGCACCGAGATGGCCAGCCGGATCATCGACCGCGCGATTCAGCTGCACGGTGCGTCCGGCTGCACCTACGAGCATCCGCTTGCCCACTGGTACGACCACCAGCGGATGTCGCGCATTTACGAGGGCCCGACCGAGGTCCACAAATATCGGGTGCTCGCGCGCCGGCTGATGAGCTGAATCCCGCCGCGCTCACCCAATGACGAACATGCAAGGAGACTCGATGTCCGAATCCGTCACGCAGCACGCTGCGCCAGCCGCTGGTCCGCGCGAACCCGTCCCTCAGACCCTGGAATATTGGGCGCAGCAGCGACCCGACGCGGTCTCGGTGGCCGAAGCCGAGTCCGGGCGCACGCTGACCTTTGCCGAGCGCAATGCGCGCGCCGATCGGCTGGCCGCAGCGCTTGCCCGACGCGGAATCGTGGCGGGGGACATTGTCGTCGTGCGAATCCACAACCGCCTGGAGTGGGCGGTGGTCGCCTCTGCGCTCGCCAAGCTCGGCGCCCGACTGCTCGGCATGAATTTCCGGCTCACCGCCCCTGAGGTGAAGTTCGTTCTCAACGACAGCGGCTCGGTGGCGGTGATCTGCGACGACGCAGATCCGGCGGCGCTGCTGCCGGCGTTCGAGGGCGCCACGCTCAAGGCCGCGGTCTCGATCGATGCGGACGCGAAGGGCTTCGAGCGCTTCGACGCGCTGCTGGCCGAGGGCGGCGACGCGCGGTTCTTCAGTGCGGCAGATCCGCAGATGGTGATCTACACGTCCGGCACCACCGGCCTGCCCAAGGGAGTGACCAAGGAACTGCAGAGGGACGCGATCACGCTCGAATACATGATGGACGTTCGCGACCGGCGATCCGGCGGCGCGGACAGCGTGTACCTGGTCACGATGCCGATGCACCATGGCTCGGGCCCCGCACAGATGTTCGGGGCGGCGCGCATTGGCGCGAAGGCGGTGATGGTGCGCCGCTACGAGCCGCTCGTGGTGCTCGAGGCGATCGAGAAGCACCGCGTCACCCACTGGACCGGTGTTCCGACGATGTACAAGCGGATGGCCGGCCTGCCGCCCGAGGTGGTGGCCGCGCACGACCGGTCATCGATCACCGCGCTGAGCGTGGGCGCCGCGCCGGTGTCGGACGGACTGAAGGCCTGGATCATCGAGCACCTGGGCGATTGCCTGTCCGAAGGCTACGGCTCGACCGAGACCGGGATGATCAGCACGATGCCGCCGGAGCTGCAGCGAAAGAAGCCCGGTTCGAGCGGGCGCCTGTACCGGCACGTCAAGGTCGAGATCCGCGACACCGACGGTGCGAACCTGCCGGTGGGCGAAACCGGCGAAATCTGGGTCTGGACGCCGGTGAATATCGACCGCTATCTGAATGCGCTGCCCCTGGGCCCCGACACGCTCGACGCGCGCGGGTTCTTCCGCACCGGCGACGTCGGCCGCGTCGATGAGGACGGGTTCCTCTACATCAGCGACCGCGCGAAGGACATGGTGATCGTCGGCGGCGCCAACGTGTACCCGGCCGAGATCGAGCATGCGCTCATTGCGCATCCGGCCGTGATGGATGCGGCCGTGATCGGCATTCCCGACGACGAGATGGGAGAGCGTGTGCTGGCGTTCTGCGAACTCAAGCCCGGCCGGCACGCGACCCCCGACGACCTTCTCGCGCACTGCGCTGCTTCGCTGGCGACCTACAAGCGTCCGCGCGAGGTCCGCGTCGTCGGCGAGCTTCCCCGCAATACCGTTGGCAAGCTGCTCAAGCGCGACCTGCGCGCCCCATTCTGGAAAGACAAGGAGAGAAAAGTATGAGCACGAAAGACATGGTCAGCATGGCCGATCGCGTGGTCCTGGTGACCGGCGCCGGACAGAACGTGGGCCGGCAGATTGCCATCCACATGGCCGAACATGGCGCCGCCGGCGTGGTCGTCAACGACTACTTCCTCGAGCGCGCGCAGACGGTCGCCGACGAGATCAACGCGGCCGGTGGCAACGCGATCGCGCTGCAGGCCGACGTCAGCAGCCACGACAGCGTCAAGGCGATGTTCGCGAAGGCCATCGAGAAATACGGCCGCGTCGACGCGCTGATCAACAATGCGGGCAATGCGGGCGCCACGCCGAATCCGGAAGCGCGCAAGCCGTTCTACGAGACCGGGCCCGACGTGTGGCGCACCTGGACCGGCGTCAATCTGGACGGCGTGATCAATTGCACCGCCGCGGCGCTGCCCGGCATGATCGAACGCAAGACGGGCAAGGTCGTCACGATCATCTCCGACGCCGGCCGCTGGGGCGACGCCGGCATGGAGATCTACGCCGCCGCCAAAGCGGGCGCGGCCGGATTCATGCGTTCGGTCGCCCGCGGGATGGGCCGGCACAACATCAATGCGAACTGCGTGGTGATCGGTGCGATGGGCACGCCGATGATCGAGCAGCGCATGGCCGCCGACCCGGAGCGCGCCAAGCGGATTCTCGAGAAGTACATCATCCGCCGGCTCGGCAAGCCGACCGATGTCGCGAACATGGTCGTGTTCCTGACCTCGTCGGCGAGCGACTACGTGACCGGGCAGGTCTATCCGGTCAACGGCGGCTTCACCTTCGCACTTTGAGGAAATGGTCATGAGCGAGAGCACGAACGAGAAGGTGCTGACCGAACGGCGAGGCCATGTCCTGGTCATCACGCTGAATCGGCCCGAGGTGAAGAACGCCTGCGATTCCGGGCTGGCCCGCGGCATGAACGCCGCCATGGATCTGCTCGACGACACCGACGATCTCTTCGTCGGCGTCATCACCGGGGCAGGGGGCGATTTTTCGGCAGGCGCCGACCTGAAGGCCGCGGCGCGCGGCGACCTGCGCGAGCGCATGCCGCGCGGCGGTTTCGGCCTGTTCAAGCGCCCGTCGCGCAAGCCGCTGATCGCCGCGGTCGAAGGGGTCGCGGTCGGCGGCGGTCTGGAGCTGTGCCTGTCGTGCGACCTGATCGTCGCCGCACGCAATGCGCGCATGGGCTTGCCCGAGGTTCGCCACAATGTGGTCGCGATCGGCGGCGGGCTGTTCCGGCTGCCCAAGCGCATCCCGTACCACATCGCCATGGAGGTGGCGCTCAGCGGCACGCTGCGCGGCCCGGAGTTCTTCGAACGATGGGGGCTGGTCAACCGCATCGTCGAGCCGGGTAGGCACTTCCGGCCGCGCTGGAGTGGGCTGAAGCGCTGCTGGTCAACGGGCCGACCGCGCTCGCGGCGACCAAGGAAATCGTCTTCCAGGCAGCGAACTGGGACGACATCGAAGGTTGGGAAAAGCAGATGCCGATCGCAGCGCGCGCAATCGACTCTGAGGATCGCGTCGAGGGCCTCAAGGCCTTCGTCGAAAAGCGCAAGCCGGTCTGGAAGGGG
>DAONCJ010000089.1:0-10038 GCA_035401985.1 Burkholderiaceae bacterium
GCCCGAAGCCCTGATCCGCGTGGCCGAGGAAGAGGCCTCCAGCGAAATCTACGGCCTGCTCAAGCGCGTCGACGAGAAGTTCATCACCGAGCGGGCTTACGACAACCCGAAGTTCGTCGAGGACCTGGTGCGCGATGTCGCGGCCCGTCTGCGCGACCATCCGGCTGTCTCGTCCTTCGTCGTCGAAGCCGAGAACTTCGAATCGATCCACAACCACTCGGCCTACGCGCGTATCCAGTCGGCCTGAGTCGGCCCGGATGGACCGGGTCTTTTTCGCCGCCGGAGCCCTGATCACGGGCCTGGCGGTCGCCGCCGGCGCCTTCGGCGCGCACGCGCTGCGCGCGGTGCTCTCCCCGGGCGCCCTGGCCACCTTCGACACCGCTGTCCGCTATCAGACGGTCCACGGACTGGCGCTGCTGGCCGTCGCCTGGGCGGTCAGCCGATGGGCCTCTCGTGGCATCGTCTGGGCCGGATGGCTGATGATGCTGGGGGTCGTTCTCTTCTGTTTCAGCCTCTATGTGCTGGCCCTCACCGGCAGCCGCGCGCTGGTCCTTGCGACGCCGCTCGGCGGCATCGCCTGGCTGGCCGCCTGGGTGTGCCTTGCGGCCGCGGTGATCCGACGCTGAGGCCCCACGCCGCGCGAGCAAAAAAAGGCGCGGCGAAGCCCTCGAATTGCAGGGGGCGGACCGGGGTGATCGAACGACCGCCGGGCCGACAGCCGGCGCATTCTGCTGCTTATTCGGACAGCGTCCGAGCCGCTCATCCGGGCGGCAAGACGGGCGCTGTCGCCGTTCCTGCGAGGCGTTTTCATGTTTTTCCCGCTGTGCGGCCGCATCGGCTGTTTCCCACCTTCGGCGCCGTGTGCGCAGTCTTTGAACCATGTCGGCTGACCGCCCGGCGCCGCGGATGGCGGCACGAACCGGAATCGCGGCCGAGCATGAAGGCGCCGAACCCGGCGTCACGGGCGTCTCGGACATCGGGCTGATCCACTGGGTGGCCGGCGATCTGCTGGCACGGGTGTCGGCGCCCGCGCAGCGCCTGCTGGGCGGCCCGGGCGCCCCGTCGGTGCTCGGCCCCGAGCAGGTCTGGGCGAGCGTCGATCCCACCGACCGGGTCGCGCTGTCGCGCGCGGCAAGCGCGGTTCGGCCCGGCGGCGAGCCGCTGCGGCTGCGGGTCCGGATCGTCGGGCAAGGAAACGCCCCGGACAGCGTGATTTCGGTCGCATTCGAGGCGATTGCGCACTCCGGACACGACGCCGGCGCTCCGGCCGCGCACCCTGGAGCGGCCGAGCGCTGGGACGTCTATGCGGTCCTGATGCCGGTCGGCCCGCAGGCCGTGCCGCGTGCCGGTTCGCTGCTGTGCTACGACGGCCTCACCGGGCAGCCGAACCGCCTGCAGTTTCGCGACCAGGTGCACCATGCGCTGGGCCGCGCGGCGCGCGACCAGTCGCTGCTCTCGGTGCTTTCGATCGAGGCCGCATTGCCGGCAGACGAGGATTGCCGTGCCCTCGACGAACGGCTGCTGCGGGCGATGTCGGTGCGGATCGGCCGCTCGCTGCGCGGCGAGGATCTGGCCGCCATCAGCATCGTGCCCGAGCGCGGCGATCATGCCGCCGGCGCGCCACGGGGGCGATTTGCCGTGCTGCTGCCGCGCATCCACGAGCCGCAGGATGCGGTGCGCATCGCGGCGCGGATCTACGAGACCGTGGCCCGCCCGCTCGAACTCGAGGGGCGGCTGTTCGAGATCGGCATCGCCACCGGCATCGCTCTCTTCCCTTGGGACGATCAGGAGGTCGACGGTCTGCTCGACTGCGCTGATCGGGCGCTGGAGCGGGCGATCGAGGACGGCGGCGGCGTCCAGTTCTTCAGCAAGCCGATGAACGCGTTGTCCGACGATCGTCTGGCCTTGGAGGACAGCCTGCGGGGCGCGGTCGAGCGCGAGGAGTTCGTGCTGCACTATCAGCCGCGTGTCGACGGCGAGTCGGGCCAGATCCTCGGCACCGAGGCGCTGATCCGCTGGAATCATCCGGAGCAGGGGCTGATGGTCCCGGGCGGATTCATCGACGTGGCCGAGCAGTCGCGGCTGATCATCCCGATCGGCACCTGGGTGCTCGACGAGGCCTGCCGGCAGAACCGGGCGTGGCAGGACAGCGGTCTGCCGCCGGTGCCGGTCTCGGTCAACGTGTCGGCCGTGCAGTTTCGCGACGCCGGCTTTGCCGACTGCGTGGCGCGAGCACTGACCGCCAGCGGCCTGGCGCCCTCTCTGCTGGAGCTCGAGCTGACCGAATCGGTGGTGATGAACGACGCGGCCGAGGCGATCCGCACGATGCGCACGCTCAAGGAACTGGGCGTGCGGATCTCGATCGACGACTTCGGCACCGGCTTTTCGTCGCTCGCCTATCTGAAGGACTTTCCGGTCGATGCGCTGAAAGTCGATCGATCCTTCGTCTGCGACATCACGCGCAACGAGCGCATTGCGGCGATCGCCTGCGCGGTGATCGACCTTGCCGCCCGCCTCGGGATGGCCGTGGTCGGCGAGGGCGTTGAAACGCCGGAGCAGCGCCGCTTCCTGCTCGAACACGGATGCCGCGAAATGCAGGGCTTCCTGTTCGCCAGGCCGATGCCGGCCCTGGCGCTGGAGAGCCACCACCGCGCCGGTGCCGCAGGCACGGTCAGTCCGACCCGTGCGCCCTCGGTGCTGATGAGCGCGCCGACGACCGTCCAGTAGGCGGACTGTCGGGATACAGCTGCGCCAGCACCTCGCGGGCGCAGTCCTCGAGGCAAGGCTGCAGCGCCTCGGCCAGGGAGTCGCGGCGCAGGACGAGAGCCGCGTCGTCGGCCGGTGCGGGCCGGCGGCCCTCCCAGACCGCCGACAGTGCATCCCGGTGGCCGGCGACCACGCCGCGCACCGTCGGCTCCCAGTGGGCGGGCGCCGCGGGCGAGTCCCATTCGCCGCGGCCGCGGCCGAAGTGCGCCACCACCAGATACCCCAGCAGGGCCGCCACGAAGCAGTCGTCGAGCACCTCGTCGGCCCACGCCAGGCAGTCCTGCGTCGTGCCCTTGATGCGGTTGTATCCGCGGGCCAGGCCGGCGGCGCTCAGCGCGCCGATCAGCCCGCCGGCAACCATCCCCCCACCCAGCGTCAGCCCGCCGGTGGCCAGATCGGCCTTCAGGCCGACCAGCGAGCCGCTGACCAGTCCGCCGAGGATGGCGGCACGTCCCTCGTCGACGCGGCGGCTGACCGTGAACTGGCTGGCCACGCGGGCCAGGATTTCGTCGCGCGCCTGTCCGCGCAGGCCGTGCGCGGCGATCAGCTCATTGGTGCTCTGGCGGACGTCCGTGTCCAGGCGACCGGCCAATGCCTGCATCGCGCTGGTTCGGGCGTCATCGGGTGCGGGCCGCCCCAGGCCGACCCGTGCACCGGCCGCGCGCAGGTGCTGCGCCAGGCCCGTGCCGGCCAGAGGCTCGCTGTCCAAGGCGGCGCGCGCCAGCCGCCTGGCCAGGCTGCGCATCGATTCGTCGAAGACCGCCTCCTGCTCGGCGAGCCACGCGGCGCGCAGTCGCGCGAAGCCAGCCTGCCGAGACGGCGGCAGCACCTGGGCCACCGCATCGAGCAGCACGCTCTCCTGCACCCAGCAGCGCGCGAATGCGTCGAGGGCCAGCACCGTGCGCACAACCGCATGCCCGCTCAGGTGGTCGGACCAGCGACTGCGTTCGGCCTCCTCGACAGCCGGTTCGCGCGGCGCGCCCAGCTGATTGAGCAGCACGATCACCGGCTTGCCCACCCAGTCGAGGATGCGCATCTCGGCCTGGACATAGGTGGCGTCATCCGGATCTTCGGCGGCATTGACCAGATACAGCACGACGTCCGCGCTGTCCCGGACGTGACGTATCGACTGCTGGCTGGACCAGAATGCCCGGTCGCGGAAGCGGTCCCACACCTCGGTCAGCAGCCAGCCGATGGGGTTGCCTGACAAGGCCAGGCGGCTCAGCAGGCGATGGCTGTCACCAAAACCCGGGGTGTCCCACAGGTTCAGCCGGTCGCCGCGGCTGCTGGTGAGCAGCGCAAAGGCGTCGACCCGGTCGGTGACATGCGCCTCGTCGCGCACCTCGCCGACCTCCCGGCCCAGCAGTGTGCGGGCCAGCGTCGTCTTGCCCGCGTTGGTGTGGGACACCAGGCTGAGCGACAGCTCGATCGGCTCGTCGGTCGTGCTCATGCCGGCGCTCCAAGGCGCACGAAGCGGGCGGTCAGCGCATGGACGCTCATCAGGTCCCGCCAGGCGGCGCGGCGCTCCGCCAGCCGCTGCGGCTGGCCGGCGAAGCGCATCGAGAACGCCGTCTCGTCGATCCAGGGTTCAAGGCTTGCGCCCTGGGGTGCGCGGTGCTGCAGGGCCGACAGCAGACGGCCATGGGTTTCAGGCTCGGGGGTGGCGCTGAGGGTGAACACCACGATCACCTGCGAGGCGCCGGTGAGGACCGGCAGGCCGTCGGGCTCGTCGGCCTGTTCGGGGACAGTGGCCGCCGCAAGGTCAACCTGCGCTGCCGCACCGAACGCATCGCGCAGCGCTTCGCCCAGCGCCTGCGAGGCCGAGGGTGAAGGGCGCCAGCCGCAGGGCACGACGATCAGCCGTCGACCCCGGCCGTCCGGCGACGCCTCCGCCTGCTCCGTGAGATATGCGTCCGGCAGCGGAAAGTTCTGGCGCAGCCGGCGCACCATGCGGTGGGCGCTCGCGGCCAGCAGCGCGCGCGGCAGCACAGCGAACATCGCGATCGTGATCGCCAGAAGATGGATCCACGGCCCGGCGTTTTCGCCTTGTCCCGGACCGAAGCGCAGCAGCGCGAGCCGCCCGGCATCGGGCAGGGCGATTCCACTGATGAGGCTGGCTGGACCGAGCACCAGGCCGAGCAGCGCATGCACCGAGTTCGCATCGAGAAACGTGCTCTCCCAGCCGGCCCGGTACTCGAAGGCCAGGCCGCGCAGGTAGAGGCCGAGCAGCATCGATCCGGCCAGCACGGCGGCTGCCGCGTGCAGCAGCGCGCCGGCGCGGGCACGCGTCAGCGGCGCGCTGGCCCGCAGCCACTCGGCGATGAATCGGGTCTTCCAGTGTTCGGCCGGCGAGCCGGGCAGCGCCGCGGGCGCGGCCTGAGCCCGCCAGCGCATCGCCCGCTCGACCCATCGTGCGAACCAGGCGCCACGGCGGGCCTGGCGCATCAGCGCAAACACACTGGTGAGGGTGACGGCGAGGTTCCAGGCAAGCACGCCCAGCAGCGGCGCGGCCAGCAGATTGACGCGGCCCGCCGGTCCGATCGCATCCGACGCCAGTCCGGCGAGCGCGGCCACCGCAACCACCGCCGGCGTGACCCCGCCAGGCCAGCGCAGCAAGGCCAGCCAGCGCGGCAGGCCGGGGTCTCGCTGGAACAGGCGTTCACAAAGTGCCTCGGCACGCGGCACGCTGCCAGGGCGGGAGCGCTCGGCCCGGCGAAGGTCGACGGCCGTGAGGGGGCCGTGCTCGCCGGCCCGTTCGGCGGCTTGCGCCAGCATCAGGCATTGCGCCTGCGACTCGGAGACTGACGGGGCGGGCTTCGTCATGCGGTCCTGGCCGCGTCCCGGCGCCGTGTCGGGTGTGCGGGGCCTGCTGTGCCCACCCGGCGCGTCAGTCGCGGAAATTGTCGAACGACAGCGGCACGTCGATGATCTCTTTCTTGAGCAGCGCAATGGCAGCCTGCAGATCGTCGCGCTTGGTGCCGGTGACGCGCACGGCGTCGCCCTGGATGCTGGCCTGCACCTTGATCTTGCTGTCCTTGATCAGGCGGACGATCTTCTTGGCCAGGTCGCCCGAGACGCCGTGCTTGATGGTGATCGGCTGCTTGACCTTGTCGCCCGATATCTTCTGCTTGTCGCCATATTCAAGGAACCGGACGTCGACATTGCGCTTGGCGAATTTCGAGACCAGCACGTCGCGCACCTGGGTCAGCTTGAAATCATCGTCGGCAAAGGCCGTCAGTTCGCGTTCCTTCTGCTCGATGCGGGCGTCCGAGCCCTTGAAGTCGAAACGGTTGGTGATTTCCTTGTTCGCCTGGTCCAGCGCGTTGCGCACTTCGACCAGGTTGGCTTCGGAGACGACGTCGAATGAGGGCATGGCTGAATCCGTTGAATCGCGTGCGCCGGCGCACCCGAGGGTTGAAAGATCAGGGCAGCGGCTTTTCGAGGAAGATCGCGCGCCCCATGGCGGGGTCGAGTTCGTAGGGCTCGAAGCCCGCTTCCTCGTAGGCCGCCAGGGCGCCGCTGTTGCCCTGCAGGACTTCCAGCGTGAGTTTGCAGCAGCCGCGTGCGCGGGCTTCCGTCTGCGCCGCCGCCAGCAGGGACCGGCCGATGCCTCGACGCTGCCAGCGAGGCGAAACCGCAATGTCGTGGATGTTCAGCAGCGGCCGTGCCTTGAACGTGGAGACACCCTCGAAGCTGTTGAGCACGCCGGCCGGCTCGTCGCCCACGAAGGCCAGCCAGCCGCAGTAGTGCGGCCGGGAGGCCAGCAGGGCCGGCAGTTCGTCTCGCACCGAGGCCTCCAGGCCATAGCCGCGCCCTGTCGGTCCCGCGGCGTACTCGTCGAGCAGCGCGAACAGCGCCGCGCAATGGCGTGCGTTCTTCAGGTCGATGCGCACGATGTCGGGCTTGAGTTCGAAGGCCGGGTTCATGAACCGCATTTTACCGTCCGCCAAGGCTGCGGCGGGTCTGCAGCCCCACCCCCCGCCGGTGCTAACATTCCCGACATTCCCGAATTGTTTTTCCAAGGCCCGACGAGGAGCGCCCAATGAACCGAATCCACATCTGTCTGGCAGGCACAGCCCTGGTGCTGCTCTCCGGTTGTGTGAGCACCGGTCCAAAGATGGGCGACGAGGGGGCCAAGACCGTGGCCACCGGCTCGGCGGGTGGCGCCACGGCGGTCAACGAGAACAAGCAGCTCGAAAAGTGCGATGCGTCGATGGGCACGCTGGCGGTCGTTGAAGACCAGTCGCAGCCCTGGTTCGGCCAGCTCACGCGCGACTATCGGCTGACCTCGACGGTGCCGCTGATCCGCCTGCTGGTGCAGCAGTCGAACTGCTTCGTCATCGTCGAGCGCGGGCGCGCCTTCAATCAGATGCAGCAGGAGCGGGCGCTGCGCGACAGCGGCGAGATGCGCGCGGGCAGCCGCATGGGTCCCGGCCAGATCGTCGCGGCCGACTACAGCATGAACCCGACGATCACCTTCAACCAGAAGGACGCCGGCGGCATGGGCGGCGCGCTGGGCGGGCTCAGCCGCGGCCTGGGCGTGCTCGGTGCGGTTGCCGGCAGCCTGCGTTTCAGTGAAGCGTCGACGATGCTGACCCTGATCGACAACCGTTCGGGCGTTCAGCTGGCGGCGGCCGAAGGCAGCTCCAAGAACACCGACTTCGGCCTGTGGGGCGGCCTGTTCGGCAGCAGTGCCGGCGGCGCGCTGGGCGGCTACACCAACACACCGGAAGGCAAAGTGCTGGCCGCCGCGTTCGCCGATGCCTACAACCAGATGGTCAAGTCGGTGAAGAACTACCGCGCTCAGACGGTGAAGGGCGGACTTGGCACGGGCGGCACGCTGGGCGTCCAGGGCGGCAGCACGCCCGCGTCCCAGAAGGTCGACAGCGCGGCGGTTCAGCCGACCAGCACCGCGGCGCCCGCGGCCGGCACCAAGACCACGACCAAGCCGGCCGCCCGGACAAGGCCTGCGCCCAGGACGACCACCGCCAAGCCGCAGTAGAAGGCCCCGTCAGGCCTTGCGCGACTCGAGCGCTTCCCAGCGCTCGAGGCAGGCGAGCAGCTCTTCCTCGATCGCGGTCACGCGCTCGTTCATGGTCTTCAGCCCGCCGCCACCCGTGTCGGTGCTGCCCTTGGCCTGGTAGGTCGACGGATCGGCGAGCTGGGCGGCCAGCCGCTTCTGCTCGGCTTCCAGATCGGCAATGCGCTGCGGCAGCGAATCGAGTTCGCGCTGCTCCTTGTAGCTGAGCTTGGGCCGGCTGGCGTCGCGTTTGACTGCGCCGGCAGGCCCGCCATTGCGGTTCTCGTCCGCCGGACGGCCGCTGCCGCCGGGCGCGTTCGTTCCCGTCGCCTGGCCGCCGGCCGCCTGGGCGCTGGCCGAAGCCTTCGCCTGACGGGCGCGGGCGGCTTCGACATCACTCCAGCCGCCGGCGTATTCGCGCCAGTGTCCCTGACCTTCATGGGCCAGCGTCTGGGTCACGACCGCGTCCAGAAAGGCACGGTCGTGGCTGACCAGCAGCAGCGTGCCCGGATACTCGTCGAGCAGCTCCTCAAGCAGTTCGAGGGTGTCGATGTCCAGATCGTTGGTCGGCTCGTCGAGCACCAGCACATTGGCCGGCCGGGCGAACAGCCGCGCCAGCAGCAGCCGGTTGCGCTCACCGCCCGACAGCGTGCGCACCGGCGAGCGGGCGCGGGCCGGCTCGAACAGGAAGCGCTCGAGGTAGCTCATCACATGGATGCGCTGGCCGGCAATCTCGACCCATTCGGAGCCCGGCGAGATGGTGTCGGCGACGGCCGCGTCGGGGTCGAGCTGTTCGCGCAGCTGGTCGAAGTACGCCACCTGCCGGTTCGAGCCCAGCTTGACCGTGCCCGAAGTGGGCGTGAGTTCGCCCAGCAGCGTGCGCAGCAGGGTGGTCTTGCCCGCGCCGTTGGCGCCGACGATGCCCACCCGGTCACCGCGCTGGATGATGCAGTTCAGGTCGCGCAGCACGACGTGATCGCCGTAGGCGACCTGCACGTCGATGAGTTCGGCAACCAGCTTGCCCGACTTCTCGCCGGCATCGACCTCGAGGCGGGTGCTGCCGATCCGTTCGCGGCGTGCCTCGCGCTGCACGCGCAGCGCCTGAAGCCGTCGCACCCGGCCTTCATTGCGGGTGCGCCGTGCCTCGACACCCTTGCGGATCCAGACCTCTTCCTGCGACAGCATCTTGTCGAATCGCGCCCGCTCCAGGGCCTCGGAGGCGAGTTCGTCGGCCTTGCGCTTCAGGTACGTGGCGAAGTCGCCGGGGTAGCTGCGCAACTGCCCGCGGTCCAGTTCGATGATGCGGGTGGCGACCGCATCGAGGAAGCGCCGGTCGTGGGTGATCATCAGCAGCGAACCGCGAAACGACCGCAGCACGCCCTCCAGCCAGACGATCGCCTCGATGTCGAGGTGGTTGGTGGGCTCGTCCAGCAGCAGCAGTTCCGGCTCGCGCACCATCGCCTGCGCCAGCGCGACGCGCTTGCGCATGCCCCCCGAGAGCGTCTGCACGAGCGGTTCGCCGTCCAGTCCGAAGCGCGACAGCACGGCGTCGACCCGGTGGGTGGCGCTCCAGGCGTCATGGTCGTCCAGGTCGCCTGCCAATGCGCCGGTGATCGCCTCGCGGATGCTGACGCCCGGCTCGAAAGTGGGTTCCTGGGGCAGGTAGGCTATGCGGGTGCCCGCCGCGTGCCGGATTTCGCCAGCATCGAGCGCCGCCAGGCCGGCCAGGGCCTTGAGCAGGGACGATTTGCCAGTGCCGTTGCGCCCGATCAGGCCGATGCGCTCGCCGCTTTCGATCGACAGATCGACCTTGGCAAGGAGGGCATGGTGACCGTAGGCGAGCTCGGCGGATTGAACGGTCAGTAGTGCCATGACTGGAGCGAAGCGCGAGCTGCGAAAAAAATAGGACCGCCGAGTATAGGGCAGCGGCCTGCCGTGCCCGGCGATCACCCGACAGCGCGTCCCCGCCATCCCCGTCATCCGGCGCGAGGCCGGTGGCACGGGGCGGCCCGGCTGATCGGGCGGGCCGTTCCGTCAGCGCGCCCGCAGCGCCTGCACGAACCTCAGCGCGCCCGCAGCGCCTGCACGAACTTCTGCCAGCGCGCGTGGTCCTCGCCCAGGAAGGTCTCGAAGTCGCTCGTGCCCAGATACGAGATCTCTCCGCCCACGCCCACGGTCCGGGAGCGAACGTCTTCGGTGGCGGCCGCTGCGCCGACCGCCGCCGAGAGCTTCGCGATCACGTCGGCGGGCGT
>DAONCJ010000090.1:0-10031 GCA_035401985.1 Burkholderiaceae bacterium
CCCGCCCCCCAGCACCGGCACCGCCTGCGGCGCCGCGCCGAGCGCCATCCGATAGACCGCGCTGCGCTGGAACTTATCCTGCGGTGACGAGTCGGGTCGGGCGGGGGCAAGCCGGTTGAAGTACAGCGTGTGCTCGCCGTCCCAGCTGACGCCGGCGAACTGCATGCGGTCCACCGGTTTGCCCACCGGACGGCCGCTGCGCACATCGAGCACGTGCATCACCGCGTCCTCCGAGCCGCCCGCCGACAGACCGTAGGCTACATAGCGGCCATCGGGCGAGGGTGAGAACCAGTTGATCGCCACCGACTGACCGCTGCCGCGCGACAGGGCGTTGGGATCGACCAGCAGCCGTTCGGGTCCGCTCAGGCCCTGCCGAACGTGCAGGGAGAACTGGTTGCCACCGGCGGCGCGCTTCTCGTAGAACCACAGTCCGGAAGCGCTGCGCACAGCCGCTGTCACCCGTGTCGGTGTGGCGTCGTCGATCCGGCGAAGGGTGTCGACGACGCGCCTGCGCGCGCCGATCGAGTCCAGCACGGACCGCGTGCGAGCCGCATGCGCCTTCATCCACGCCGCGACCTCGGGGGCCTTCGTGTTCTCGAAGTGGCGGTACGGGTCGGACACCACCGTGCCGAACAGCGTCTCGGGCACGTCGCGCGGTGCGGCCACCGGCGCGGGCGACGGTCCGCGGCGTGGAGTCGGTGGAGCTGCCGGCGGGGCAACTGCCTCAGCGGCGGTCTGCGCGCTGGCACTGGTCGGCGCGACCCCGGTGACCAGCAGACAGGCCAGCACCGCAACGCAGCGGGCAAGCGACAGCAGCGATGACATCGACCCGACCTCCCTGCTGGTGAGTCCGCCGACGCCGGCGGGCATCATTCGCGGACTACGTCGCGATATGTGGCCCAGAACGAACAGTAAAGCGCGGTCAGCACCACCAGCGAAGTAGGCGACAGCACCAGCGATATCAGCAGCGGCGAACTGCCCAGCAGCATCTTGAGCAGCTGAATGGACAGCGAGGCGACCAGCGCCACCGCGAACCAGCCCAGCGCGTACTGCAGAAAGGCCCAGCGGTTGCGCATCACCGCCGCAAGACTGAAGAACATGGCCTTGAGCGGCGGCTGCGCGTGCCAGGCGCAGAACAGCGGCGCGAACCAGAGCGCCATCTGCACGGGCGTGTACGCGAGCAGGAATATCAGCGAGGCCAGGACCAGCGAGGAGTCCTGCAGCGAGGGATCGTCGCTGACCACCTGACCGGTGGCGATGCGCAGCAGCGTGCCGCCGTCAGCCAGCGACGCCAGTCCCAGCGCAACCAGCGTCGAGGCAGCATTGATGACGCCCAGCACCAGCAGGCGGCGCC
Source organism: Burkholderiaceae bacterium (assembly GCA_035401985.1). Lineage (GTDB taxonomy): Bacteria > Pseudomonadota > Gammaproteobacteria > Burkholderiales > Burkholderiaceae_E > Quisquiliibacterium. Next base: position 1,355 of record DAONCJ010000090.1, read on the forward strand.
ACGCGCCGCTGGCAGGTTCGCGGAACCCGGCAAAGAGCATCTGCGGCGTCGGCAGATCGCCGCGCTCGGCGGTGCGCACCGCATGCATGACGCCGACCGCCAGAGCCGGCGTGAGCATCATGGGCGCGAAGGGGCCGATCAGCGGGATCAGGGTCGCCACCATCAGCACCAGCAGGTAGATGAAGGTCAGCGACAGCAGGGGAAGCGGCGCGCGGCGCAGCAGCCGGAATCCGTCGAGGACCCAGCTGCGTCCGACCTTCGCTGGCAGCAGATCGATCTGCATCAGCGGCTGGCCTCGGGCAGAGATGGCGCAAGCGCGCGCCGCGACGCCAGCAGGCGCTCGAAGTGACCGGGGTCCTTGGGGGTCACCATCTGCGCCGGACGCGGCAGGTGAAAATCGAACAGACGCGACAGCCAGAAGCGCAGCGCAGCGGCGCGCAGCATCAGCGGCCAGGCCTGCCGCTCGGCCGGCTGTGGCTCGCGCACCGCCACATAGGCCGACAGCAGCGCCTGACGGCGTTCGTCGTCGAAGTGCCCGGTCGCATCGTCGATGCACCAGTCGTTGCAGGTGACCGCCAGGTCGAACAGCCACGAGTCGCAGCCGGCGAAATAGAAGTCGATCACCCCGCCCAGGGTGTCGCCGTCGAACAGCACATTGTCGCGGAACAGGTCGGCGTGCACGGCGCTGCGCGGCAGACCGCGGTTCAGGCCGCTCTGTCCGAAACGCTGCTGAACCTCGATCTCGTCGGCCAGCATGGCTGCCGGTTCCGGCGCCAGGAAGCCGGACACCTTCGGCGCGGTCGCGACCCACCAGTCGAGCCCGCGCAGGTTCGGCAGGTCGCCCGGGTAGTCGGCCGCGGCCAGGTGCATGCGGGCCAGCAGATCGCCCACCTGGGCACAGTGAGCCGCACCGGGCGACATCTGGGCAGCGCCGCGCAGGCGGCTGACCAGTGCGGCCGGCTTGCCGTTGAGCGACGACAGCCGGGCGCCGCGACGATCGGGCAGCGGATCGGGGCAAGGAATGTGGCGCACGGCCAGGTGATGCATCAGCCCCAGATAGAAAGGCAGCTGGTCGTGGTGCAGGCGCTCGAACAGCGTCAGCACGAAGCGGCCGGTCTCGGTGTCGACGAAATAGTTGGTGTTCTCGATGCCCGAGGCGATGCCCTCATGCGAGATCAGCGCTCCCACGTCGTAACCGGCAAGCCAGTGCTCGAGTTCGGGGCGGGATACCGGGGTGAAGACGGCCATGGAAGACAGGCGAAATGCAGGAGGTGGGACAGCGGTGTTTCGCCGCATGGGCACGCGGCAATGAACATGCTCGCCCGGGACAGGGGGCGGCGCGAACGCGCGCGCAGCATATCAGAGAAGGGGCGCCGCAGGAGGCATGCAAAGAGCGCCGCCGGATGGCGCCGGCCATGCCTTGCAGGACCGGCCGCGGGCGCCATCGGACTTACAGTGAGAACAGCCGTTCGCGTTCGGTCGACGTGGGGCTGAAGCCGCGGGTCTGATAGAAGTCGAAGATGGTCTCGACCACATCGGACGGGTCGTCGACCAGCTTGATCAGGTCGAGGTCATCGGGGCCGATCAGGCCGTTGGCCAGCAGCGAGCCGCGCATCCAGTCGATCATCCCCTGCCAGAAGGCCGAGTCGACCAGCACGATCGGAATACGGCGCCCGACGCGGGTCTGGACCAGCGTCAGGACCTCGAACAGCTCGTCCAGCGTGCCAAAGCCGCCGGGCACCGCGACAAAGGCCGAGGCGTACTTGGCGAACGCCACCTTTCGGGCGAAGAAATGGCGAAATCTCAGCGAGATGTTCTGGTAGGCGTTGCCGGTCTGCTCGTGCGGCAGTTCGATGTTCAGCCCGACCGAGGGCGACGGGCCTTCGAAGGCGCCGCGGTTGGCCGCCTCCATGATGCCGGGGCCGCCGCCCGAGATGACGGTGAAGCCTGCCTCGGAAAGCTGACGCGACAAGGTGACGGTGGTCTCATACCAGCGATGACCGGGCCGGATGCGCGCACTGCCGAACACCGACACCGCCGGGCGGATCTCGGCCAGCCGTTCTGTGGCCTCGACGAACTCTGAGATAATCCCGAGGATGTGCCATGACTCTCGCGCTTTCAGCGAGGTCGAACGCTCGGGGCTGGGAATCGAGCGCAACTGCGGGACGTGCTTGCTGCTGGACATGACTGAGAAGACGCTCCTGCTGGTCGATGGATCGAGTTTCCTGTATCGGGCGTTTCATGCGCTGCCCGATATGCGCAGCCCGTCAGCCGAGCCGACGGGCGCGGTCTATGGTGTTGTGGCGATGCTACGGCGTCTGCGGGCCGACAGCAAACTCAACGAAGGCGCCGATCATGGCGCCGTGGTGTTCGATGCGCCGGGCAAGACCTTCCGGGACGACTGGTTTCCCGAATACAAGGCCAACCGCGCCAAGATGCCCGACGATCTCGCGCTGCAGATCCCGGTCATCCATGACCTGGTCCGCGCGATGGGCTGGCCGCTGCTGATGCTGCCGGGCATCGAGGCCGACGACGTGATCGGCACGCTCGCCCACCAGGCACTGGCGCTGGGCATGAAGACGGTCATCGCCACCGGTGACAAGGATCTCGCGCAGCTGGTCGATCATCACACGGTGCTGATCAACACCATGACCGCGCAGGGCGGTCAGCCCGAACGGCTCGACCCTGCGGCGGTGCTCGCCAAGTTCGGCGTGCCGCCCGAGCGCATCGTCGACTGGCTCAGTCTGGTCGGCGATGCGGTCGACAACGTGCCGGGCGTCGACAAGGTCGGACCCAAGACAGCGGTCAAGTGGCTCGAGCAGTACGGGTCGCTGGACGGCGTGATCGCCCACGCCGACAAGATTTCTGGCGTGGTGGGCAACAATCTGCGCCGCGCGCTCGACTGGCTGCCCACGGCCCGCAAGCTGGTCACCGTGCTCACCGATTGCGACCTCTCGGGGCACATGGGGTCGATCGAACAGTCGCTGCCGCTGCGCGACGAAGATCCGGCCGCGCTGCGCGAACTGTTCAAGCGCTGCGGTTTTCGCACCTGGCTGCGCGATCTCGACGACGCCGCCCAAGGCGCCACCGGCCAGCGTGCCGTGTCAGCCTTCAACGGCACGGCCGGCGAGGCGCCGGACGCGTCGGCGGCGCCCGAGCAACCGGGGGGTGAACCGATCGGCGAACCGGTCTACGAACTGGTCGCGGACCACGCGGCCCTGCAGGCGTGGATCGAGCGGATCGGCGCCGCCGAGCTGGTCTCGATCGACACCGAGACCACCTCGCTGGACCCGATGGCCGCGCACGTCATCGGCATTTCGCTGTCGACCGAACCCGGTCACGGCTGCTATATCCCGCTGGCCCATGCATATGCCGGTGTGCCCGAGCAGCTCGGCCGCGAAGAGGTGCTGGCGGCCTTGCGGCCCTGGCTCGAGAACCCGGCGGCGCGCAAGGTCGGGCAGAACCTCAAGTACGACGCGCATGTATTCGAGAATCACGGGATCCGTCTGGCCGGCATCGCCCACGACACGCTGCTGCAGTCCTATGTCATCGAGGCGCACCGCACCCACGACATGGATTCGCTGGCTTCGCGCCACCTGAACCGCCGGACCATCACCTACGACGAAGTCACCGGCAAGGGCGCCGCCCGGATCGGCTTCGATCAGGTCTCGCTCGAGCAGGCGACCCGTTATGCGGCCGAGGACGCCGAGGTGACGATGCACCTGCACCGCACGCTCTGGCCCCGGATCCAGGCCGACCCCGGTCTGCGCCATGTCTACGAGAACATCGAGATGCCCGCGCTGCGGGTGCTCCAGCACATGGAGCGCACCGGTGTGCTGATCGACGCGCGGCTGCTCCATATCCAGTCCGAAGAGCTCGGCCGCAAGTTGATGGCGCTCGAGGCGCAGGTGCACGAGGCCGCGGGACAGCCCTTCAACCTCGGTTCGCCCAAGCAGCTCGGCGAGATCCTGTTCGAGCGGCAGGGGCTGCCGGTGGTCAAGAAGACGCCCTCGGGCGCACCGTCCACCGACGAGGAAGTGCTCTCCAAGCTGGCCGAGGACTACCCGCTGCCGCGACTGCTGCTCGAATGGCGCGGACTGTCCAAGATCAAGAGCACCTACACCGACAAGCTGCCGCGCAGCGTCAACCCGGCCACCGGGCGGGTGCACACGCAGTTTTCGCAGGCGGTCGCGGTCACCGGCCGGCTGGCCTCCAGCGAGCCCAATCTGCAGAACATCCCGATCCGCACACCCGAGGGCCGGCGCATCCGCGAGGCCTTCATCGCGCCGCCCGGCCATTGCCTGGTGTCGGCGGACTACTCGCAGATCGAGCTGCGCATCATGGCGCACCTGTCCGACGACGAAGGGCTGCTCAGCGCGTTTGCCCAGGGGCTCGATGTCCACCGCGCCACCGCCGCCGAGATCTTCTCCCTGGCGCCCGAGGCGGTCAGTTCCGAGCAGCGCCGCTACGCCAAGGTGATCAACTTCGGGCTGATCTACGGCATGAGCGCCTTCGGACTGGCGGCCAATCTGGGCATCGAACGCAGTGCCGCCAGCAGCTACATCGAGCGCTATTTCACCCGCTATCCGGGCGTGCGCCGCTACATGGACGACACGAAGCGGCGCGCCAAGGAGCAGGGGTACGTCGAGACCGTGTTCGGCCGGCGCCTCTGGCTGCCCGAGATCAACAGCGCCCAGAAGCAGCGCCGCGACGGCGCCGAGCGTGCGGCCATCAATGCGCCGATGCAGGGCACCGCTGCCGACCTCATCAAGATGGCCATGATCGCGGTCCAGCAGTGGATCGAGGCGGAAGCAGCGCCGGCGCGCCTGGTGCTGCAGGTGCACGACGAACTGGTGCTCGAGGTGCCGCTGGCCGAGCTTGAACCCGTGCGCGAACGGCTGCGCGGGCTGATGACAGGCATCGCCGCCCTCAAGGTGCCGCTCGAGGTCGAGGTCGGTGCCGGTCCGAACTGGGACCAGGCGCATTAGAAAGCTGCATTGAAAGCTTCCCCTTGATCCTTTCCCAGATCCTGCTGGCCACTTTTGCGGCCGGTCTGCTCAGTGTGCTGGCCGCCGCGCTCATCTCGCTGCCGCTGCTCAAGAGTTCGGTCCATCAGCTGGTCAGCCTGTCGGCCGGCCTGCTGCTGGCGACCGCGGTGCTGCACCTGCTGCCCGAGGCGATCGAGTCGGGCGCCAATCTTCATCTGATCTGCGCCACGCTGCTGGCCGGACTGATCGGCTTCTTCCTGCTCGAGAAGCTGTCGATCATGCGTCACAGCCATCACTACGAGGGCGACGGCCATGGCCACGCTCATGGCCACGACCGGGACGAGGCCGGGCCCGGCGGCACGCTGATCCTGGTGGGCGACGCGATTCACAATTTCGCCGACGGGGTGCTGATCGCGGCGGCGTTCGCCACCGATCCGGGGCTGGGCTGGCTCACCACCTTCGCGATCGCCACTCACGAGATCCCCCAGGAGATCGGCGATTACATTTTGCTGCTGAACGCCGGGTACAGCCGCCTGCGGGCGCTGCTGTTCAATGGCCTGTCCAGCCTGGCCGCCGTTGCGGGTGGGCTGATCGGCTACTTTGCGCTGGCGGCGGGGCAGGGGCTTCAGCCCTACGTGCTCACCTTGGCGGCGGCGAGCTTCATCTACATTGCACTGGCCGATCTGGTGCCCGACCTGCATCGGCAGAGCCGGCACGACCGGGTCGGCTGGTTCAAGCAGTTCGTGCTGATGATGGCCGGGGTGACGATCATCGCGGTGCTCACTTTGCGACTGCATGCGCACTGAGCGGTGGGAATATCGGGGCTTCCCGCCACGTTGAGTCCTGCATGATCGCCCAAGTCCGTGCGCTGCCCGCGCAGGTCCGACCCTTCCGCCTGACCCGCTGGTTCGCGGTGCTGAGCCTCGCCTCGATCGTCATCTTCGGCGTTGCCACCGCCACTCTGCTGTCGCGATTGATGGGCGAGCGGATGCTTCACCGCACCGGCGAGGTCAACATGGAATTCGTCCACAGCCTGGTGCGGATCCATGATGGAGTGCGCTTCTTTCCGGCATCCGGCGGTCCCGCCGAGCTGCCAGGCGAGCGCAAAACTGCTGCGCCGGCGCCGCCCAATGGCGATCAGGGTCGCCCGGTCGGCCTGAGCCCCGAGGAGCAGGCCCGCCTGCCGGAGATCGAACGGGTCTTCGGTCAGGTGGCGCGGATGCAGGGCGTGCTGCATGCCAACCTTTACGACCGCAGCCGGCGGGTGCTGTGGTCGACCAACCGTGCGGCGATCGGGCGCCAGTTCGACTTCAACCCCGAGCTGGCTGAAGCGCTCGATGGCGAACTGGTGATCGAGAGCGACCTGCTCAACACCATCCACTACATCAAGCCCGAGCATGTGTTCCTGAAGCGCGAAGGGGGGCACGCGGTCGAAAACTACATTCCGGTCTTCGACGCCGAACGGCGGGTGGTCGGCGTGGTCGAGCTGTACATGTCGCCGCAGTCGCTGGTCGACGATGTGGTCGAGCTGACCCGGTTCATCTGGATCGCCGCAGGCCTGGCGGCCGCCTTCCTGTTTCTGGTGCTGATGGGCATCGTGCTGCGCGCCGATGCGCTGATCCTGTCCCAGCAGAACCAGCTGGTGGCGGCCGAGTCGATGTCGGCGGTCGGCGAGATGGCCTCGGCGGTCGCTCACGGCATCCGCAATCCGCTTGCCAGCATCCGGTCTTCTGCCGAACTGATCGTCGAAGACGGAGGCCCGTCCAACGAGCAGGCCAATGACATCGTGCAGCAGGTCGATCGCCTGGAGGGCTGGGTGCGGCGGCTGCTGTCGTACGCCTACCAGGGCGGCAGGGCGCTCGAATCGGTCGATCTCAATGCGCTGGTGCAGTCTTCGCTGACCGGGTTCGGCCGGGATCTGGAGCGGCTGCGCATCGAACTGGCGCTCGACCTGGTCGAGCCGCCCCCGATGGTCGCCGCCGAGCGCGACTCGCTCGAGCATGCGCTGATGAATCTGGTCGCCAATGCCATCGATGCCATGCCCGAGGGCGGACGTCTCAGCCTGTCGACCGGCTACGTCCGTGGCGGCCGGCGGGTCAGGCTGCAGGTGACTGATACGGGCATCGGCATGTCGGCCGAACGGCTGGCCCGGATCTTCATGCCGTTTCACACGACCAAGCGGACCGGAATGGGGGTCGGGACCCCGCTGGTCAAGCGGACCGTCGAGCGCCTGGGCGGCACGATCGAGGTCAGCAGCAGTCCGGGCGCCGGCACCCGCTTCGTTCTGGAATTTCCGCTGAAGGATCGGGCCGGACGGGCTCGAAGCATCAAGGGTCAGTGATGAGCTACGCCGTGCTGGTGATCGAGGACGAAGAACTGCTGGGCAAGAACATTCGCGTCTATCTCGAACGCCAGGGCCATGACGTGCGGCTGACCACTTCGGCCGAGGCCGGCCTGGAGATGATCGAACAGTTTCGTCCCGAGGCCATCGTGCTCGACTTCAATCTGCCCGGCATGGACGGGCTCGAGGCGCTGACCCGGATCCGCCGCAAGGACCCTGACGCAGTGGTGGTGATGATGACCGGGCATGGCAACGAGCAGATCGCGGTGGAGGCGATGAAGGGTGGCGCCTACGACTATCTGACCAAGCCGGTGGCCCTGGGCAAGCTGAAGCTGGTGCTCGAGCGCGCGCTCAGTGCCGAGCGCTCGCGCGAAGAGCTGGCCTACCATCGGCGCCGCGCCGCGCCGCCGGCCGGCGTGTCGGCCATGGTCGGTGAATCCGAGGCGATGAATCGCCTGCGGCTGTCGATCACCCGCATCCTCGAGGCCGAACGCGGCCTGACGGGGGGCGATCCGCCCGCGGTGCTGATCACCGGCGAGACCGGCACCGGCAAGGAGCTGGTCGCCCGGGCTCTGCATGTCGACGGCCCGCGCTCCAACGGACCCTTCGTCGAGATCAACTGCGCCACCATTCCGACCCAACTGCTGGAGGCAGAGCTGTTCGGCCACGAGCGCGGCGCCTTCACCGATGCGCGTGAGCGCAAGCTCGGTCTGATCGAGGCGGCCAACGGCGGCACCTTGTTCCTGGACGAGATCGGCGAGATCGAACCGCCGCTGCAGGTGAAGCTGCTCAAGCTGCTGGAAGACAAGCGGGTTCGCCGCCTGGGCAGCGTGCGCGAGCAGCAGGTGTCGGTGCGCATCGTCACCGCCACCAACCGCGATCTCGAGCAGATGGTGCGGCAGGGCCGTTTCCGTTCCGACCTGTTCTTCCGGCTGCGCATCCTGCAGTTGTCCACGCCGCCGCTGCGCGAGCGTGGCGACGATGTGCTGGTGCTGGCCAATCATTTCCTCGAAGTTCACCGGCTGCGCTACGGCAAGCCGGTGCTGACATTCTCGGAGGAGACCGTGCAGCGGCTGCGGCGCCACCGCTGGCCGGGCAATGTGCGCGAACTGCGCAATGTGATCGAACACAGCGTGATCATGGCGCACGGCAGCGTCATCGAGGCGCGCGATCTGATGCTGGCGCACGTCGACTCCGAACCGCCGCCCGACCCGGTGGCGGACCTCATCCCCATCCACGACGCACCGGTCCGCGCCATCGCGTCGGACACCCTGCCCGAGATGGAGCGCCAGATGCTGCTGCGGGCCCTCGAAGGGCACCGCTGGAACGTCACCCGTGCGGCGCGCGC